>CAZPZQ010000015.1:0-25248 GCA_964590745.1 uncultured Mycobacterium sp.
GCCGATCGGGACCTCGGGGCGGAAGGCGGCCAGCCGCGCCGCCAATGCGGCGGCGCCGGCGATGTTGCACCCCATCCGGTTCAGCAGCGCCCGGTCAGCGGGCAACCGGAACAGCCGAGGAGCGGGGTTACCGGCTTGCGGGGCGGCGGTGACGGTGCCGACCTCGGCGTAGCCGAAGCCCAGCGCCCCCCAGGTGTGCAACCCGAGCCCGTCCTTGTCGAAGCCGGCGGCCAACCCGAGCGGCCCGGTAAAGTTCACCCCGAACACCGTGCTGGCCAGCACCGGGTCGCTGGGCGCCAACCGCCGACGCAGGCGCCGGCGCGCCGGGCCGGCAGCCGTAGCGCCGCGCAGCAGCGCGAACACCACCCGGTGGATGCGTTCGGGGGGCAGCACGAACAGCGCCCGACGGAGCAGGCCGTACCAGTTCATCCGCTACCGGTCCGGCCGGTCGACCGACTGGACGCTGAGTGTGTTATTCAAGTGGGATTTCTTGCGGCGCAGCAGGACTCGCCTGCTGCCGTCGGTGTATAGCCGTACCCTGGTCAGTTCCCAGCCGCGGTATTCCGCCTCGATCGACAACCGGGTGGACGCACTGATCCGGGTGATCTCCGGCGGCAAGCGCAGCGGCACCCACTCGTACTCGTCGGACATCTCGGTGTCCCATTCGGCCGGTAGCCGGCCGACCCGGCCGGTGGTCAACGCTTCCTCGCCGCGTGTTCGATGACCTGGACGCCGCCGCCATCGCCTGACACCACATACAGGGTCCCCGACGTGTCATCGAAGGCCAGCGCGTTGGGTTGCCGCACGGTTGGGTACCGTACCTTTTCCACGGGTATTCCGGTGGCCAGATCGTAACCGATCACGGTATTCGTCGCGGTCTGGGTCACCCAGACCAGTTCAGCAGAACCCGCCAGGCCATAGGGAGCCCCGCGCACCGGGTAGGCCTGGCGCAGCATCAGCGGATCCACGCCGTACACCAGCAGCTGGTCGCCCCGGGTGTCGGCCACCAGCGCCAGCCCGCGCGGATCGGTCGCCAGGGTGGTTGCGCCCTCACCGGCGCGTAACGCGTACTGCGGATCACCGTCCTTGCCGACCGTGGTCACCGACGTCTGACCGCGGTCCAGTACCACTGCGGTGTTGCCCAGCGCCACGATGGCGTCGACCCGGGCGAAAATGTCGGCTCGGGCTGTGGTCTTTGCTTTTGCCTCCTCAGTGGGCTCGGATGCCAGCGTGAACACCGCCCCATCGGCGCTGCCGAGCACCATTGTTCCGTCGGCGCGGCGAGCAATCGCGGTGAAGTCGACACCGGCGGCATCGTCGATATCGATCTTGGTTGTCCGGCCCGACGTCAAGTCGACCACGAAGTAGCCGCCACGTGCCGACAGGTACGCGGTTCCGCGGCCGTCACCGGTCAGCGCGGCGGCCGGGCCGGGCAAAGCGAAAACGCGCGGCGCGGCCGGGACGGGGGGCAAAGTGGTGACGATAGCCGGTGTCGCTAGATCCCCGCCCGGCGACAGCACGACCAGCTGGGCGGTGGTGGCGTCGAAGAACGTCGCGCTGGGCTGGCCGTGCAATGGCCGCACGGTGCCGGCCGGCTGCTGTGCCGCCGGCGGCGATACCGCGGGCTGGGCGGCCGGGATAGTCGGTGGCGGCGCCGTAACCAGGTTCGACGAACATGCGGCCAGGACCAAAACCGGCATCAGCAGCCCGACTCGCACGCCGGCAGATCGGCGTGGAAGTTTGCGATGCAGTGGCACAGGGTAGCTCTTCGCGGGTGGGCGGACGGTCCGGATCGAAGCCCGATTCTAAGGAAGCCGACGCGGCTCGCCGACCCCGCCGTACCCGTCGGCGAGCAGCCGGGCGGTATCCTCCCCTCATGACCATCGCCGAAGACCGGCAATTAGCTGGTCGGGACTTCGTCATCGAGGACATGTCAACCGGGGTCTTCGCCAGTGGGTTCGGCCAAGTCGGCGACGGTCGAAGTTTCTCTTTCCGAATCGAACGGCAGTTGCTGGTCGTCGAGGTCTACCGGCCCCGGCTGACCGGGCTAGTTCCGCAGGCAGAGGACGTCGTCGCGATGTCGAGTCGGAAGCTGGTCGACATCGACGTGACCGACGAACGCAGCATGGCCGCGGCGGTCCGCGACGCGGTGGCGGCCGCGGTGCCGGTGTCGCAGTCTTGAGCGGCGCGCCAACAGTGCGCGGTGCCGTCCGCACTCGGCGGCCGACGGCGGGCCGCTGCCGTTCTCGCTGATACCGAACCGTTCGTGCAGCCGCCGCAGCGGTGCCGGTGCCCACCAGTTCGTGCCGCCGAGAAGGTGCATGAAAGCAGGCACCAGCACGGTTCGCACCAGGGTGGCGTCGGTCAGGACGGCCAAGGTCAGGCCGACGCCGAACATCCGCATGAAGGACACCCGGGCGGCGATCAGCGCCGCAAACGAAATCGCCATCACCAATGCGGCTGCCGTGATGACCCGGCCGGTGCGCGCCAGTCCGAGTGCCACACTGGCGTCGTTGTCGGCCGGGGTGCGGCCGGAGGCCAGCCAGTATTCCCGGATCCGGGCGATCAAAAATACCTCGTAGTCCATCGACAACCCGAATGCGATGCAAAACAGCAGCACCGGCATGTTGGCGACCAGGGTTCCCGTCGGGGTCGTCCCCAGCGCGCCGAGGTGCCCGTCCTGAAAGATCCACACCAGCGCCCCGAACGCAGCCGTCAACGACAGCACATTGAACACCAGTGCTTTCACCGGTAGCACGATGCTGCCGGTCAGCAGGAAAAGCAGCGCGAAGGTGATGGTCGCGATCAACCCCAGGACGAGCGGCAGCCGCGAGGTGATGGCGTCCACGCTGTCGCGGTTGGTCGCCACCACCCCGGCCAGTTGAACGGGCCGGCCGGCCGGGCCGGCGATGTGGTGCAGCCGATCAAGTTGGGCGTCCGACGCTCGAGAAAACAGCGGCGCCGTGCTGGTGATGGTCAAAAACGCACTCCCGTTGGCTAGCCCGGCCGGTGCCGTCGGCGGCCCCACTCGGTTTCCGTTGACGAATTCACCGGTCGGGGCGGCGACCGCCGACACATTCGGTGTCGTCGACACGGCTGCCGCGTACAGTCCGAGGTCAGCCGAGGTGAGCCCGGCGCCGTCCGGGATCACGGCGCGCACCGCGGCCGTCGAATCGCCGTCGAAACCGCTGCGTAACTGCTCGCCGACCTGATGCGCTGACGCCGAACGGGGCAGTGCCCGGTCATCGGGAAAACCCCACTTGACGCCGAGGAACGGCGAGCCCAGCAGCGTCAACCCGGCCACGCCGGCAAGACCGACCGGCACCGCGTGGCGCATCACCGTCGTCGCAGACCGGTGCCAGAACAACCGCTCGACCGGTTTGATCGTCGGATCTTTGCGCCGCAGCACCCGGCGGGCCAGTCGACGCGCATCCAGCGAGTCCAGCCGGGCACCGAGCAGCACAATGACGGCCGGGGTCACCACGACGGCTGCGACGGCGACGAACGCCACGGTGGCGACCCCGGCGTAGGCGAAAGATTTCAGGAAGTACATCGGGAAAACCACCATGGCCGCCATCGACAAAGCGACGGTGGTCGCCGAAAACAGCACCGTGCGGCCCGCGGTGACCATCGTCGCAATCAGTGCTTCGTCGGCGGAGGTCCCGCCCGCCAGTTCGTCGCGGTAACGGCTGATGATCAACAGTGTGTAGTCGATCGCCAGCGCCAAACCCATCGCGGTGGTCAGGTTCAGCGCGAAAATCGACACCTGGGTGTAGGACGTGATCACCCGCAGCATCGCCGCCGATCCGACGATGGCCAGGGCGCCCACCGCCAGCGGCAGCGCGGCCGCCAGCAGTCCGCCGAACACCCAGACCAGTACCGCAAAGCTCAGCGGGATCGCGATGGATTCCATCACCAACAGGTCGTGCTCGTTTTGTCGGTTGATCTGCGCGTATACCACCGCATTGCCGCCCGCTCGGACCGTGACACCAGCCGGAAAAGACAAGCCGTGCACCACCTCGTCGACCAGCGACTTGGCGTAGTGCTGGGCGTTGTTCTCACCACCCCTCAGTTGAGCAACGATCAACCCCGATCTGCCGTCGACGCTGACCATGCCGGTCGATCGCGGCGAGCCCGTCCACGCCGAGGACACCTGGTAAACCCACGGCGAGGCCTGCAGGCGAGCGACGATATCGGTGCCCGCCGTTCGCGCCGGATCGCTCATCGCACCGTTGGGAGCGGTCACGGTGATCAACATCTGCTGCTCGCTTACGCCGAACGTGGCGGCGAGAATGCTTGCGGCCCCGGCTGATTCGGACGCCGGGTCTTCAAAACCGCCCGCCGACAACTTTCCGGCCACCGGGGCGCCCACGATCGCCGACCCGATCAGGATCAGGACAGCGATGGCGACCATCCGCCGCGGCGCGACGAGCGCAACCCGAGCGATCCCCCGCAACATACCGGGTCCTTCCGGTTCGGTTATCGAGCGACAGGTTGAACCGACTCCTCATTGGTTAACGAGGTCGGCTGCCGACTGGTTCATTGATTTGGCTCGATCGACGGTGAACCGGTGCGCTGACAATGCCGTAGTACCCGGTATGGATAATTTGTCTGCCTTCCGGCCTCCCGCTATCGCGGCCGCAGCGGTGGCGCTCCCGCCGCACCGATACAACCAGGATGAAACAGCCGCAGCGCTCGTCGATTTCGCCGGGCCAGAGTTTCGCCGGTTCGCTGCAACCAGCGGAGTGGCCACCCGGCACTTGGCGATGCCGCTACCGCGATACTCCGACCTGAGCGGTTTCACCGAAGCCAACGATGTCTACCTCGATGTGGCGCTCGAACTCGGTGAGCGAGCGCTGTTGTCGGCGCTGGACAGCGCCGGAATCAATCCGAGCGAGGTCGACATCGTGTTCTCGACCACGGTTACCGGGCTGGCGGTGCCGACCCTGGAGGCGCGACTGGCGACGCGAATCGGCCTGCGGCCCGACGTCAAACGGGTCCCGCTGTTCGGGCTGGGTTGCGTTGCCGGTGCCGCCGGGGTGGCGCGCATGCACGACTACCTACGCGCCTTCCCCGATCACGTCGCTGCGTTGCTCGCGGTCGAACTGTGCTCGTTGACCATTCAGCGGGGCGATCGTTCGGTGGCCAACCTGGTCGCATCCAGCTTGTTCGGCGACGGTGCCGGCGCTGTCATCGCCACCGGAGCCGACCGCACACCGGTGGGGCCGACGGTGCTGGCCAGCCGGAGCCGCATCTACCCGGACACCGAGGACGTCATGGGCTGGCACATCGGCACCGACGGATTCCGCATCATTTTGTCGGTGGACGTGGCGACCGTCGCCGAAAAGTACCTCGGCGAAGACGTTCGCGACTTCCTCGCCGAGCACGGCTTGGGCACCGAAGACGTTGCCACCTGGATCTGCCACCCGGGTGGCCCGCGGGTGATCGAGGCCGTCGAGAATGCCTTGGACCTGCCCGGCGATGCGCTGCGCCGCACCCGGAAGTCCTTACAGAACAACGGGAACCTGTCATCGGTCTCGGTGCTCGACGTGCTTCGCGAGACCATGGCCGACCCACCACCACCCGGATCGATCGGGCTGATGATCGCCATGGGGCCGGCGTTCTGCGCCGAACTCGTGCTGCTGCGCTGGTAGATCATGTACGCCCTGCTGATCGTTGGGGTAGCAATCGAACGGGTGGTGGAGTTACTGCTGTCGCGACGGAACGCGGACTGGGCGTTCGCGCGCGGCGGCGCGGAGTATGGTCGCGGCCACTATCCGGTGCTGGTGGCTATCCACGCCGGGTTGTTGGCGGGCTGTCTCATCGAGGTGTGGGTGGCACACCGTGGTTTCTTCGGCTGGTTGGGCTGGCCGATGCTAACGGTTGTGGCGGCTAGTCAAGCGCTGCGCTGGTGGTGTATCCGAACATTGGGCCGGCGGTGGAACACCCGGGTGATCGTGATCCGATGGGCTCCGCTGGTCAGGCGCGGGCCTTACCGGTGGCTCAACCACCCCAATTATCTGGCGGTGACGGCCGAGGGGCTGGCGCTGCCCCTGGTGCACACCGCCTGGTTGACCGCAATCGGTTTCGCGGTAGCCAACGCCCTGGTGCTGGCGGCCCGGCTGCGAGTGGAAAACGCTGCCTTGGGGTATGCGTGACGGCTTACGACGCCGACATCCTGATCGTGGGCGGCGGTCCGGGCGGGTTGGCCGCCGCCTTATACGCGCGAAGGCAAGGACTTTCAGTGATCGTGGCGGAACCTCGCAGCGATCCGATCGACAAGGCGTGCGGGGAAGGTCTGATGCCGGGCGGCCGGGCCGAACTCGCCGCGCTCGGGGTGCAGCCGGCCGGGATGCCGCTTTCGGGCATCGCTTATGTCGGTGCGCGGCACCGCGCCGAAGCGCGCTTCCCCGATGGACGAGGTATGGGAGTGCGTCGCACCACGCTGCACTCGGCACTAGCCGCGCGCGCCAAACAACAGGGCGCCCAATGGATTGCGGAGCGAATCGTTCATGTCGAACAGGACGATCGCGGAGTGGCGGCGGCCGGAATCCGCGCCCGGTGGCTGATCGGTGCCGACGGACTGCATTCAGCGGTTCGGCGCACGGTGGGAATCCGGGCGACGGCCGGAACGCCCCGGCGATACGGGGTGCGCCGGCACTACGGCGTTGATGCGTGGTCTGAGTTTGTCGAGGTGCACTGGTCGCGTTGGGGCGAAGCGTACGTCACTCCGGTGCAACCGGGCTTGGTCGGCGTCGCTGTGCTGTCCCGGCAGCGCCCCGACCTGGCCTGGTTTCCCTGGCTGGCAAACCGCTTGCAGGGCCGTGGGCGCGGGCATGCCCGCGGCTGTGGGCCGATGCGGCAGATCGTTTCCCGGCGGGTGGCCGGGCGGGTGCTCCTGGTCGGCGACGCCGCGGGCTACGAAGACGCACTGACTGGTGAAGGCATCAGCCTCGCCGTCAAGCAAGCCGCCGCGGCGGTAACCGCCATCGTCGCCGATGCGCCGGCGTCCTACGAGCGGGAATGGCGCCGGCTGACTCGCCATTACCGCGTGCTGACCCGGGCGCTGGTGCTGGCTAGTGCGCCCGGTGCGGCTCGCCGTGCCATCGTGCCCGCCTGCGCAGTGCTGCCCGGCGCCTTCGGTTCGCTGGTGCACACCCTCGCGCGCTGACCCCGCACTACAGGGTGCGCTGCAGCAACACCTGACCGTTGTCGGCGGATACCACCTGAACGGACGCGATCTGATCGGTTGGCATCGACGTGCTGGCGGTGGGCGTAGCCGTGTGCCCCGGGTGTGCCACCCAACTTGCCAGCCGACTGCGGTTACCGTCGCGTCCCACCACGACCATGGCCAAGGTGTCCTGCGGCGCATCGCTGGGGGCCAGGCAGACGCAGCTCAGCGCGATCAGCGTCCCCCAGTTCTCATTGCTCAACGAGACCGTGGATGTCAGCAGTGCGGTATGGACCTGAGCCATCGGCAGCGGCGCCGCCACCTGCGCCTGCGGATGGGGACCGGGCGGCTGCCAGCGATCAGCGACGCCGGCGAACACACCGATGGCCAGCACCGCGGCTGCGGCAGCGGTGGCCACCCACGCCAGCCGCGCTCGGCGTCGTCGCCCGCGCAGCGTCGCCAACAGCGACGGCAGCAACTGTGCGGGCAGTGTCGGCTCCTCGGCGGTCCCGTCGGCCTCGTCGAATGACACCAACGCCTCGTGGTCGAGATGTGACAGCAGGGCCGGCATACCGCTGAGGTCGGCGACCGCCTCTCGGCACCCCGCGCACTCAGCCAGGTGCAACTCGAATTCTCTCCGGTCGGAAGCCGACAGTGACCCGAGTACGTAGGCGGCGTCCCAGATGTCGTATTTGTGACCGCACTGCCCGGCCGGCAGGCTGGGTTCCCAGAGCGGAATCACCGGGTCACCCCCGCTTCTTGGAGTGCCAACCGCAGTGCCCGAAGTGCGTAGTGCAGCTGTGATTTCACCGTGCCCTCAGCGACGTCGAGGTCCGCGGCTATCCGTGCGGTGCTCCAGCCCTGATAGTACGAGCGGCAAATCACCGCGCGGTGGTCGGCCGACAGCCGTGCGACCGCATCGGCGATCAACATTCGATCCAAGGTCGCGTTGATCTCGTCCGGGCCGGCTTGCTCGGATGCATCGTTCAGCCAACCGATTTCATGACGAGCCCGGGCGCTGCGGCGGACGCCGGTGACCAGATTGCGGGCGACGGTGAAGAGCCATGCGCGCGTCGTGTCACCGGTGACCTCCGGATGCTTCCAGGCCCGTAGCAGCGTTTCCTGGACGATGTCTTCGGCGCGGCTGTGGTCACCGGTCAACCGCAGTGCATAGCGCCACAGCGCGGCAGCGTGCTCGTCATGGAGAGCCTTGATCAAGACATCTTCGAGTTTAGCTGTTCTGAAGACCGGTTCGCTGGCAGTGGGCACGTGATACACCTCCCGGTGATGACACGATTCGCCACCGTGCTCGGTTCACTGGCGCCGCGCGGGCGAGCGGCGGCACGGCCCGGTTAGTCCGGGATCCAGTTCCCGTGGAACCCGTGCGGCACCCGGCGCGGCATCCGCACCTGGGCAACGGGTCCGCCGCCGAAATCGGAAGCGTCGATGATCACCAAGTCACTGCTGTCGCGCGACGGGTCGTAGACGTAGGTCAAATACCAACCGGCCAGTTCGGTGTCGGACTGCCCGCGAGCCGGGACGAAGACTGCTTCGTCGGCGGAGCCGCGTAGGCCGTTGGTGCCGAGCCGGTGCTCTTCGGCCGAGCCGTGATCGAGGTCGTAGCGGACCAGCGTGTTGGTGCCGACCGCAACCGCGTAACGGGCTGGCCGGCCGAATCTCCGGTCGTCGATCCGGGGGAACTCCACACCCCGGTCGTCGAGTTGAGTCTCGTCAACGGTGCCGGCCTGCAGATCAATAGTCCATCGCCACAAAGTCGCGTCGGTGTCGAAAACACTGTCGTCCCGCCACAATTCGGGATACCGAACCACTTGCAGCACAATGGAAGTGCGGTCCGCGGAGATCACGTCGTAAGCGTTCGCGAGGTGGAAGACGTAACACGGGTCGACGTCGAACCAGCGCATCTCCCCGAACGGGTCATCGCGGCGTAGCACGCCCAGCCGTGCGCCGTAGGAGTCGTCCCACCGGTAGGGCAGATCCTGACCATCGTCCATGGTCAGCGCGAGGCCCAGGTCGAATACCAGCGGTAAGTCCAGGAAGACGACGTGTTCGGCGGTCAGCGCGAAGTCGTGCATCAAGGTGAGCTCCGGGACGTCGATGGGTCGGCTGAGCGTGAGCTCACCGGCGGCGTTGGCCCGGTGATAGGTGATCCGGGGTTGAAGCACACTGCCGTAGCCGAAGAAGTGCAACTCCCCGGTGGCCGGGCAGATCTTCGGGTGGGCATTCATCGCGTCGACCAGTTTGCCGCCGAAATCGTAGGCGCCCACCGTTTCCAAGTCATTGGTGATCTGGTACGGCAGCGACGTTTCCATCAGGGCCAAGGTCTTGCCGGCGTGCCGCACCACGTGGGTGTTGGCGACACTGGAGCGCAGGTCGCGGCTGCCGTCGGCGTCGAATATCGGCAGCGGATGCTCGAAGCTCTCCGTTCGGACCCAGCGGTTGCGATACCAGGCCGCGCGGCCGTTCTCCAACCGGACCCCGTGCACCATGCCGTCGCCGATGCACCAATGGCTTTTGGCGGCCCGCGGGTTCGGCCCGTTACGCAGGTACCAGCCGTTGAGTTCGGTTGGGATAGCGCCCTCGACGGGGAGGTCGAAGGCGGTCAGTTCGTCAGGCACCGGAGCGTAGTTACCGGTACGGAAGAACGGGAAGACGGTTTCCTCGGGCTGGGCGGATCCGGCGCCGTCGAGTCGCCGTGATCCGTTCGTACCCAGCGCCGAGGCTGGTTGCGCGGGCAGAGCGGCCAACGCCAGCGACGCGTCGCTGCCGTCGTCGAGGGCGGCCATCTCGTCGCGGCTGAGCAGCGACAGCAACGCCGGCATATCGGCCAGCTCGGTCACGGCCCGCCGGCACGACACACACCGGTTCATGTGCGCTTCGAAGTCGGCGCGGTCAGCCGTCGACAGCGATCCCAGCACGTAGGCGGCATCCCAGGTCGCGTAACTGTCACCGTTGCTGCCAGCGGTGCCACCGGGGCCGGGTGTCATCGTGTCACCCCCATCTCCTGCAGTATTTGTCGCAGCCCGCGCAGCGCGTAATGCAGCCGCGACTTCACCGTGCCTTCAGCTACTCCCAGGTCGGCGGCGATCTGGGCGGTACTCCAGCCCTGATAGTAGGAGCGTCGCACCACGGCTCGATGTTCGGCGGAAAGCTGCGCCATCGCGTCGCCGACCAGCATCCGGTCCAGCGCCGATGCGGTTTCGTCCGGGCCGGGTGGCTCCGGTGCTCCGTCAACGCCCGGCGAACGGGATTCCGAGCGGAAGCGTGCACTGCGGCTTTCGTCGATGACGATGTTGCGTGCGACGGTGAATAACCAGGCCCGCGCCGACCTGGTCAGGTCTTCGACGACCTCGGGGTGCTGCCAGGCTCGCAGCAGTGTTTCCTGCACCACGTCCTCGGCGCGGGAGCGGTCGCCGGTCAATCGGAACGCATAGCGCCACAGAGCTGCCGCGTGTTGGTCGAACAGCATCTTCATGGCGCCGGTTTCCGGAATCTCCATCACCAACCTTCCGGTAGGTAATACGACTCGCACGCACTCCGAGTTCACCTGTCGCGGCGAATGTTCAAGTGTGCTCCGCTCGACTCGCCGCCACCAGTGCAACAGCCCGGGTCGGCGGGAACCGCACGGTACCGTCGTCGTCGTGCCTTTGAATGGGTCTGCCGTACCGCCGATGACCTGGTCGCAGACAATTGTGCTGGCGATCGTGCAGGGGTTGACCGAGTTCCTGCCGGTGTCGTCATCGGGGCACCTGGCCGTGGTGTCGCGGCTGTTCTTCGCCGGCGACGCCGGCGCTTCGTTCACTGCGGTAACCCAGTTGGGCACCGAAGTCGCCGTGCTGGTCTACTTCGCCAAGGACATCGGACGCATCGCTAAAGCCTGGTTTTATGGCTTGATCGCCGCGACCGAGAAAACTCGGGTCGGGATGGGCGTCTCGTCAGCTGGCCGTGACGATGCCGCCTCGACGTGGCGCGGCGCCGACTACCGGATGGGCTGGTACGTGATCATCGGCACCATCCCCATCTGCCTGTTCGGGCTGGTGTTCACCGACCAGATCCGGTCCGGTGTGCGCAGCCTGTGGGTGGTGGCCACCGCGTTGGTAGCGTTCTCTCTGGTGATCGCTGCGGCCGAATTCCTTGGGCGGCAGACCCGGTATTTCGACCGGCTGACCTACTGGGACGCCATCGCGGTGGGGCTGGCGCAGACGTTGGCGCTGGTTCCGGGGGTATCGCGGTCCGGGGCGACCATCAGCGCCGGACTGTTCGCCGGATTGGATCGGGAACTGGCCGCCCGGTTCGGCTTTCTGTTGGCGATTCCGGCGGTGTTCGCTTCCGGGCTGTTCTCGCTGCCCGATGCATTTCACCCGGGCGGTGCGGGGATGAGCGCCACCGGCCCGCAGTTGCTGATCGCCACCCTGGTGGCGTTCGGCGTCGGCTGGGCCGCGGTGGCTTGGTTTCTGCGGTTTCTGGTCCAGCACAGCATGTACTGGTTCGTCGGTTACCGCCTCGTGGCCGGCCTGGCGATGCTGATGCTGTTGTCATCAGGTGTGGTGGCCGCAACATGACCGTCATCCTGTTGCGGCACGGCAGATCCACCTCGAACACCGTCGGTGTGCTGGCCGGCCGCGCTGACGGAGTCGATCTCGACGAGACCGGCGTCCGGCAGGCGGCCGACCTGGTCGGCCGAGTAGACGGACTGGCGATCCGGGCCGTGGTGTGCTCTCCGCTGCTGCGTTGCCGACGCACCGTCGAACCGCTGGCCGCGACCGTGGGCCTGACTCCGCTCGTCGACGACCGCTTGACCGAGGTCGATTACGGAAGCTGGACCGGGCGCAAAATCGCCGACCTGGCCGATGAGCCGCTGTGGAAGGTGGTCCAGGCGCACCCCAGCGCGGCGGTATTTCCCGGCGGTGAGGGACTGGCTCAAGTGCAGGCCAGAGCGGTCGCCGCGGTCCGCGATCAGGACCGGCGGCTGGCCGAAGAGCACGGTGCCGACGTGTTGTGGCTGGCCTGCACCCACGGGGATGTCATCAAAGCGGTCATCGCCGACGCCCTCGGCACCCACCTGGACAGCTTTCAGCGGATCACCGCCGACCCGGCGTCGATGAGCGTGATCCGCTACACCCCGCTGCGTCCGTTCGTCATACATGTCAACCACACCGGTGCCCGGCTGGCGGCTGCGCTGACGGCACCGCCGCCGACCGACGGCGACACCGCGCAAAGCGACGCCGTGGTGGGCGGTTCAACCAGCTAAGCCGGTGAAATTCCGGTCCGACCGGCACTGCCGGTATTTTGGAGATGCCATGGCTCGCGCAATCCACGTCTTTCGCACCCCGGACCGTTTCGTGGCCGGAACCGTCGGCCAGCCCGGCAACCGCACGTTCTACCTGCAAGCCGTCCACGACGACCGGGTGGTGTCGGTGATTTTGGAAAAGCAGCAGGTGGCGGTGCTGGCGGAACGCATCGGTGCGCTGCTGCTGGAGGTGCATCGCCGGTTCGGGACTCCGGTGCCGCCAGAGCCCGCCGAGGTTGAGGATCTCAACCCGCTGGTCACTCCGGTCGACGCCGAGTTCCGGGTCGGAACCATGGGCCTGGGCTGGGATTCGGAAGCGCAGACAGTGGTGGTCGAACTGTTGGCCGTCACCGACACCGAGTTCGACGCATCGGTAGTGCTCGACGACACCGAAGAAGGTCCGGACGCGGTGCGGGTGTTTTTGACACCGGAATCGGCCCGGCAGTTCGCCACCAGGTCCAACCGGGTTATCTCGGCGGGACGGCCGCCCTGCCCGTTGTGCGACGAGCCGCTGGACCCCGAGGGGCACATCTGTGTCCGCACCAACGGGTACCGGCGAGGCGCGATGCTCGGGCCCGACGATGAGCCCGAGTCCTGACGAACGCGCGGCGTTGCGACGTGGCCGGCTGACCATTTTGGGACGAATCCGCTCGGCGAGTAACGCGACCTTTCTGTGTGAATCCACCTTCGGCGAGCATCGGGTGCACTGCGTCTATAAACCGGTTTCCGGTGAGCAGCCACTGTGGGATTTTCCCGACGGCACACTGGCCGGGCGGGAGCTCGGAGCCTACCTTGTCTCGGTCCAGTTGGGCTGGAATCTTGTGCCCTACACCGTTATTCGCGACGGACCTGCCGGTGTTGGCATGTTACAGCTATGGATCGACCAACCGGGTGACACTCCTGGCTCCACCGGCCGGCCGGAACTCGATTTGGTGGATCTCGTTCCAGCCGACAAGGTGCCGCCTGGCTATCTGCCGGTTTTGCAGGCCCGCAATTATGCCGGCGAGCCGGTCACCCTGGTCCATGCCGACGATGCCCAATTGCGGCGGATCGCGGTGCTCGACGTATTGATCAACAACGCCGATCGCAAAGGCGGCCACATCCTGCGCGGACTCGACGGTGGCGTCTACGGCGTTGACCACGGGGTCTGCCTGCATGTCGAAGACAAATTGCGCACCGTGCTGTGGGGTTGGGCCGGCAAACCGGTCGACGACGAAACGCTGGACGCGGTGTCGCGGCTGGCCGGTGCGTTGACCGGCCCATTGGCCGCTGCGCTGAAACCACACTTGACCGCCGCGGAGATCGCTGCGCTGCGTCGCCGCGCCCGTGGGCTGATCGATAGGCCGGTGATGCCCAGTCCGGACCGCCACCGTCCGATTCCCTGGCCGGCGTTTTAGTTTGGGCGTGTGGACGAAAGACGAGGAAAACCATGCAGGTAGCCATCCCGTTGTTCCCGCTTTTCACCGCGCTTGATGCCGTCGGCCCGTACGAGGTGCTGCAACGCGTGCCCGGCATCGATGTCGTGTTTCTCGGCCACCGACGAGGCGAGGTACGCAGCGACAACGGAATGCTCGGCATGACGTGCGACGCCGGCTTCGACGAAGTGACCCAGCCCGATGTCATCGTGTTCCCCGGTGGTGCCGGGGCCCGCACGCTGATTGAAGACGAGACCGTTTTGACATGGCTGCGAAACGCCCACCTGCACAGTCGGTTCACCACATCGGTGTGTACAGGTGCGCTGGTGCTCGCGGCTGCGGGCCTGCTGAATGGTTTGACCGCCGCCACACACTGGGCCGCCGCCGACCTCCTCAGTGAGCTCGGCGCCACTTACCTGCCGCAACGCGTGGTTGAACACCTGCCGCAGCGCATACTCACGGCGGCCGGCGTGTCCAGCGGCATCGACATGGCGCTTCGACTTGTCGAGCTGCTGGTCGACCGGGAAGCCGCCGAAGCCAGCCAACTGATGATCGAATACGATCCGCAGCCGCCGTTTCGGTGCGGGTCACTGGCCCAGGCGGGTGAATCCACCAAACACCGCGCCCTGGAATACTTCGCACAACGCCGTTGACCACCTTCCAACACTGTGCGCTGCGTCGGTTCTGACCGGCAGGTCGAGGCGCGCCGCCCAGTTGTTCGGCGGTCGGCAATACTTCACCTGTGACGCTGACCGACGCGGCGCTGGCCGCCGAGCTGGCCACCGAAGCCGGGAGACTGCTGCTCACCGTACGCGACGAGGTGGGCTTCGACCACCCGTGGCGGCTCGGCGAGATCGGCGACCAGCGGGCGAATGCGTTAATCCTCAGTCGATTGCGAGCCGCTCGCCCCGACGACCCGGTGCTCAGCGAGGAATCCCCCGACGACTTGGCCCGGTTACACGCCGACCGAGTGTGGATCATCGACCCGCTGGACGGCACCCGTGAGTTCTCCACGCCCGGCCGCGACGACTGGGCGGTGCACATCGCGCTGTGGCAACGACACAGCTACACCCGCACCGGCATCACCGACGCGGCGGTGGCGTTACCGGCCCAGGGCAGGCCGGGCCACGTCGTTTACCGCACCGACACCGCCGCCGCCGGTGCGCCGCTGGTCGGCCTTCCGAAGACGGTGCGGGTGGCGGTCAGCGCCACCCGGATGCCGGCGATCGTGCGTCATGTCCGACAGACCATGATGATCGAAACCGTGCCGATGGGGTCAGCCGGAGCCAAAGCGATGGCCGTGGTCCGCGGCGACGTCGACGCCTACCTGCACGCCGGCGGCCAATGGGAGTGGGATTCGGCGGCCCCGGCGGGGGTGGTGATGGCGGCCGGCATGCACGCGTCGCGGCTGGACGGCTCACCGCTCAGCTACAACCGGCCCGACCCGTATCTGCCCGACCTGCTGATGTGTCGCCGAGACGTGGCACCGATGTTGCTCGCGGCGATCCGGCAGGCGGCCGGCTGACCGGCCGCGCCCTCGCGAGCGGGAGGTGCCCTCATGTCGGGCCGTTCCGGCCCGCCTAAAGTCGGGGTATGGATTCGTGGCCGGCTCCAGCCGTTCCGGAACTGCCCGGACACGGGCCGGCGCTACGGCTGTACGACACCGCGGACCGGCAGGTTCGTCCGGTATCACCCGGCCCGACCGCCACCATGTACGTCTGCGGCATCACGCCGTATGACTCCACCCACCTGGGCCACGCCGCCACGTACCTGGCCTTCGACTTGATTCATCGGCTCTGGTTGGACGCCGGTCACCGGGTGAACTATGTGCAAAACGTCACCGACATCGACGACCCGCTGTTCGAGCGGGCCGAGCGCGATGGCATCGCCTGGCAGGATCTAGCCGCACGCGAGGTGGCGCGGTTTCGCGGGGACATGACGGCGTTGCGGGTGTTGCCCCCACAGCACTACGTCGCGGCGACCGAGGCGGTCGCCGAAGTCGTTGAACTGGTTGAAAAAATGCTCGCCTCCGGCGCTGCCTACGTCGTCGACGGTGACCATCCCGACGTGTATTTTCGCGCCGACGCCACCCGGCAGTTCGGTTACGAGTCCGGCTATGACCGCGACACCATGCTGGAACTATTCGCCGAACGTGGCGGCGACCCGGACCGGGCCGGCAAAACTGATCGGCTCGACGCCCTGATGTGGCGCGCGGCGCGAACCGGCGAACCAAGCTGGCCGTCGCCGTTCGGCCCCGGCCGACCCGGCTGGCATGTCGAATGTTCGGCGATTGCGCTGAGCCGTATCGGCACCGGGCTGGACATCCAGGGCGGCGGATCCGATCTGGTCTTCCCACACCACGAGTTTTCTGCCGCCCACGCTGAATCAGTCACCGGCGAGCGGCGATTCGCCCGGAGCTATGTGCACGCCGGGATGATCGGCTGGGAAGGGCACAAGATGTCCAAAAGCCGTGGCAACCTGGTGCTGGTGTCGACGCTGCTGTCGAAGGGCGCTGAGCCAGCGGCGATCCGGCTCGGGCTGCTGTCCGGGCACTACCGCGCCGACCGATCCTGGGATGCGCAAACCCTCGAGGACGCCAACGTTCGGCTGCATCGTTGGCGAGCCGCGACGAAGCTGTCCGTCGGCCCGGCTGCCGCCGATGTGATCGCGCGGGTGCGCCGCTATTTGGCTGATGACCTCGATACCCCGAAAGCGCTTGCGGCCCTGGATGGTTGGGCCACCGACGCGCTGGAGTACGGAGGTCATGACTCCGCGGCACCGGGTTTGGTGGCCACCGCGGCGAACGCGCTGTTGGGCGTAGCGCTATAAGGTGAGGGCATGACTTCCATCAGTTCTCAAGTGGTGTTCATCACCGGCGGTGCACACGGAATCGGTGAAGAGACCGCCCGGCGACTGCACCACCGGGGTGCCAAGTTGGTGTTGACCGACCTGGACGACGTCCAGCTCAAGGCGTTGTCCGACGAACTCGGTGAGGACCGGCTGTTGACCGTGGTCGCCGACGTGCGCGACCTGTCCGAAATGCAGGCCGCCGCTGAGCAGGCCGCGCAGCGCTTCGGCGGCATCGACACCGTGGTGGCCAATGCCGGCATCGGCAGTTACGGGTCCGTGCTGGGGGTGGACCCGGAGGCGTTCAAGCAGGTCATCGACGTCAATCTGGCCGGCGTGTTCAACACGGTGCGGGCCACGTTGCCGGCCGTCATCGAACGGCGCGGCTATGTGCTGATCGTGTCATCGCTGGCGGCGTTCACCGCCGCACCCGGGATGCTGCCCTACGACGCCTCCAAGGCAGGTGCCGAGCACCTCGCCAATTCATTGCGGCTGGAGGTCGCTCCCCGCGGCGTCGCCGTCGGCTCGGCACACATGGGTTGGATCGACACCGCCCTGGTCCGCGATGGCAAAGCCGATTTGTCGGCGATGCGTGAGATGTTCGCCAGACTGCCGTGGCCGCTGAACAGGACCGCCTCGGTGGGTGAGTGTGCCGATGCGTTCGTCAGCGGGATCGAACAGCGCCGCACCCGGGTCTACTGCCCGCGCTGGGTCGGCGTGTTCCGGTGGCTCAAGCCGGCACTGTCCACCCGCGCGGTGGAGTACCTGATCGCCAGGACCGGCCAGGATCTGTTACCCCGGATGGATGCCGAGGTCGCCGCGCTCGGCCGGTCCACCAGCGCCTACACCCGTGCGATCGACAGGCGATAGCCGCTCGGTATAGCGCGTCAGCGCCGGCGTCGGCGCAGGTAACGCTCGAACTCAGCAGCCAATGCGTCGCCGTCGATCTTGCCCAGCGCCTCGTGCATGTCGACCTCGGCGTCGCCGCGCTCTTCCAACGAGGCCACATACTCGGCAATCTCGTCGTCCTCGCTGGCCATCTCGGTGACCGCCCGCTCCCACTCCTCGGCGTGAGCCGGCAGGTCATCGAGCGGCACGTCGATGTCCAATGCCTCCTCGACCCGCCGCAGCAACGCCACCGTCGCCTTCGGGTTGGGTGGCTGCGACACGTAGTGCGGCACCGCCGCCCAGAACGTCACCGCCGGGATCCCGGCCGTCACACAAGCGTCCTGGAAAACTCCGGTGATCCCGGTGGGTCCCTCGTAGCGGGTCTCGGTCAGGCCGAACCGCTGGGCTGAGTCCGGCGAGTAGGCCGCGCCGGACACCGGTACCGGACGGGTGTGCGGCGTGTCCGCCAACAGTGCTCCCAGGATGACCACGGTGTTGACGTGCAATTTCTCCAATATCACCAGCAGTTCGGCGCAGAACGTGCGCCAGCGCATGTTCGGTTCGACACCATGCATCAGCACGACGTCGCGCTGGCCGCCGGGCGGGCGGCAATGCGCAAACCGCATCGATGGCCAGACCAACTCCCTGGTGACGCCGTCGACCTGGCGGATGACCGGCCGGTTCACCTGGTAGTCGTAGTAGGCCTCGTCGTCGATCTCGACGATTGGCTCGGCTTCCCACAGTGCATCCAGATGCCGCACAGCGTCGCTTGCCGCGTCACCGGCGTCGTTCCACCCTTCGAATGCCGCCACCACGATGGTGTCGCGCAACTCAGGCAGTGCAGCGCGGTCGTCTGGTGGGGTCACATGGCCAGGGTAAGGCCTGTGCGCGCGGTACGTTGTCGAGTCAGGTAACCGAGTCGCCGGACCGGCTACGCTGGCGGGGATGACTGCGGTATCTAACGATGCCCACGGCCGTCTGACCGGGACGCTGCACGCTGTGCTGTGGGACATGGACGGCACCGTGGTCGACTCCGAGAAGTTGTGGGATGCCGCGATGGACGCGCTCTATGCGCGGCTGGGTGGGGTGCTCACCGCCGAGGTGCGAGCGGCGACGGTGGGTGGCTCCGCGGAGCACACCATGCGCATCGTCTACGACGACCTTGATCTGCGGGCAGATCCGGTGGCGATGGCAGCTTCGGCGCACTGGTTGCATACCTACACCGCAGAACTCTTCGATGCCGGCTTGCCCTGGTGCGACGGCGCCCGCGAGCTACTGGATTCGCTTGCTGGCCAAGATATTCCGATGGCACTGGTGACCAACACCCCGCGGCCGCTGGTCGAACGGGCGCTCGACAGCATCGGGCGGCACTATTTTACTGCCGTCGTGTGCGGCGACGAGGTGGCGCACAGCAAGCCGGCACCGGACCCGTATCGGCGTGCGGCCGCATTGCTGGGCGAAGATCCGGGGTGCTGTCTGGCGGTGGAAGACTCACCAACCGGCGCTACCGCCGCCGAATCGGCCGGTTGCGCGGTGTTGGTGGTGCCCAATGCTGTCCCGGTGCCGGCTGGGCCGCGCCGACGCCAGGTTGCCTCGCTGGCCGGTCTCGATGCGGCCGATTTGCGGAGCGTCCATGCGCAACTGCTCGGTCTCCCTCGGCGTGAAGGTGCGCCTTTGTACAGTGACACGCCGTGATCGATATCAGTCCATGCATGCTCGCGGACCTTGGCATGACACAATCGCTGCCCGTGAAGACCTTCGAGGATCTGTTCGCCGAGCTCGGTGAGCGCGCCGCTACTCGACCGCCGGGCAGCGCGACCGTGGCCGCGTTGGACGCCGGCGTGCACGCGGTGGGCAAAAAGGTTCTCGAAGAGGCCGGCGAAGTGTGGCTGGCCGCCGAACACGAATCGGACGATGCGCTGGCCGAGGAGATCAGCCAACTGCTGTATTGGACCCAGGTGTTGATGATCTCGCGCGGCCTGACGCTTCACGACGTGTATCGGAACCTGTGATGTCGATGCTTCGCGTCGCTGTCCCCAACAAGGGCGCGCTGAGCGAACCGGCTGCTGAGATCTTCGCGGAGGCCGGCTACCGCAGTCGCACCGACACCAAAGACCTCACAGTCATCGACCCGGTCAACAAGGTCGAGTTCTTCTTCCTGCGGCCCAAGGACATCGCCATCTACGTCGGCTCCGGCGAACTCGACTTCGGCGTCACCGGACGAGACTTGGCGCGCGAGTCGCAAGCGCCGGTGCAGGAGCGGTTGGCGCTGGGGTTCGGTTCGTCGAGCTTTCGCTACGCGGCGCCGGCTGGTCGGGAATGGACCCCCGCGGACCTGGCCGGTGCGCGAATTGCCACCGCCTACCCAAATCTGGTTCGAAAAGACTTGGCTGCCAAGGGTATCGACGCGACCGTCATCGGGCTGGATGGCGCGGTGGAAATCTCTGTCCAGCTCGGGGTGGCCGACGCGATCGCCGACGTGGTGGGGTCGGGCCGTACCCTCCGCCAGCACGGGCTGGTGGCCTTCGGTGAATCGCTGTGTGATTCCGAGGCGGTGCTGATCGAGGGCATCAAGCCGAACGGTCGCAGCACGCAGACCGTCGCGGCGCGCGACCAGCTCACCGCACGGGTGCGCGGCGTGGTGTTCGGCCAGCAGTACCTGATGCTGGACTACAACTGCCCGCGCGCTGTCCTCGACGACGCCGCCGCGATCACTCCGGGGGTGGAGTCGCCGACCATCGCCTCGCTCGCCGACCCGGATTGGGCGGCGGTCCGCGCGCTGGTGCCGCGTCGAGACGTCAACGCGATCATGGACGGTCTGGCTGCCATCGGCGCCAAGTCGATCCTGGCGTCGGATATCAGATCCTGCCGGTTTTGATCAATATCGGAAGCCGAGCCGAGGCCGTGTTAGCGTCCGGTGGTCGCCGTCAACGGCCGGCAGGTCGAGGAGGTTTCGAGCGCTCATGGTGACGCATTCCATTGTGTTGGCACTTGCCCTGCTGATCGGCGCGGTGGCTGGCCTGCGCGCCCTGACCGCCCCGGCCGTGGTTGCCTGGGCCACCCTGCTGCAGTGGGTCAACATGGACGGCACCTGGGCCGCCTGGGTGGGTCTTCCGGCGACAGTCGCGGTGCTGACCGTCCTGGCCGTTGCCGAAATGGGCGCCGATCTGTTGTCCGGCGCGCCGAATCGGACCAGTGCGGTGCCGTTCACTGCCCGGATCGTCCTCGGCGCGTTCGCGGGCTCGGTACTCGGCACCGCCTGGGGATACCCCTGGAGCGCACTGGGAGCAGGCATTGTCGGCGCGGTGCTCGGCACCCTGGGCGGTTACCAGGCGCGCACCCGGCTCACCGCCGCCAGCCGCGGTCGCGGCCTGCCGATCGCCCTGCTGGAAGACACCATCGCGGTGTTGGCCGGTTTTGGCATCGCCGCTCTGACCGCCATCGTGTGACCGAACCGGCGACGTCAGTGCCGCTGTATCAACAGGGTCTGCGCGGAGGTCCCGATGAACCCGGTGCGGTCGAAGATCTCCGCGGTGGTCACCCCGATGCCGTCGGGACCGATGGAAGCACGCGCTCGCAGCCCGAAATCTGCGCCGGTCGGCAGCCGGTGCAGGTGGACGACGGTGTCGGTGTTCATAAAGGTGAACTGGGTCATGTCCAGTGCCGCGCCCACGCCGTTGGCCGAGTCGACCACCATCGCCAGCCGTTGCAGCGGAGTCGTTTCGTCGGTGTCGACCAGATGCACCAGCGGACTCAGCCAGGAAACCGGCACGCCGTCCGGGCCGTCGCGTTGGCGCCGCCAGCGCACCGAGTCGAAATAACCGCTTGCGCCGTGGAACCAGGGCGCCAGCGGCTGCGCCGGACCTTCGGTCAGCGCGGCGTGCCGGTCGGTGGCGACATCACGGGTATCGGTTTTCGCCAGCGCCCACCCGGTGAGCCGGGCCGCCGCACGGTCGGTGCCGCGGACCCGGATCTCGGCGGCCAGCAGGCAGATTCGCCGACCGGGTCTTTCCACCCAGGCTCGGACGGCCACCGGCTCCACCGGTATGGCGCCGAGGATGTCCAGACTGAGCCGGCCGATTCGTAGCTGCGAGTCGACGATCAACGCCTCGACTGCTTTGGTAAGCAATGCCAACGGCGGTGATCCATGCTGTAGCTTCGTCGTCCAGTTGCTGCGAGTGAAGTCGGTGGCGTCGAATGTCTCGTCCTGACCGTCGAATCCGGTGCGACGGTAGTAACAGCCGCTCATCCTGCGGGATTGGCGGGAGAGCCGGGATACGGCGGGGGAGTACCCCCGAACGCCGGACAGTACGCTCGGTAGGCGCACCAGTCGCATAACCGCGATGGGCTGGCACGGAAATCGCCTGTCGCCGAGGCGGCTTGGATGGCTCGCCAGATCGCGATCAGCGTTTTCTCAAAACGGAGTAGCTCAGCGTGATCGGGGGAGTAGTCCAACAACTGACCGTCGGCCAGGTAGATCAGCCGCAGTCGGGCCGGCAGTACGCCGCGTGACCGCAGCAGCGCCACCGCGTAGAACTTCATCTGGAACAACGCCTTGGCTTCGGCCAGCGCGCGACTAGCCGGCGGCGCTTTACCGGTTTTGTAGTCGACTATCCGCAATTCGCCGGTCGGTGCGACGTCTATCCGGTCGATGAACCCGCGCAGCAGCGTGCCGTCGGACAGTTCGACCTCGATGCGCTGTTCGCAGCTTTGTGGTTCGAAGCGGCGCGGATCCTCCAACCGGTAGTAGCCGGACAGCAGCGCGCGGGCTTCGGCCAGCAACTGCTCTTGCTGTCCGGAGTCGAGGTCGGCGCCAACACCGGGTTCGGCGGCGATCAGCTGATCCCAGATCGGAGCCACCAGAGCCTGCGCGGCGTCCGGGCTGCGCTGCGCAGCCGGCAAGGCGTAGAGCTGCTCCAGCGCGGCATGCACCACTGAGCCACGCAGTTGCGCCGGTGACGACGGTTCCGGCAGCCGGTCGATCGCCCGGAACCGATACAGCAGTGGGCACTGCTTGAAATCCGACGCCCGTGACGGTGACAACGCGGGCCGCGTCGATGCGGCCGCCGATCCGATGGTCATGCGCCGCTCCTTTTCATCGCCTCGCTCTGCATCGACGCAGGCGCGGCTCCTGATGGCAGCCTACGAGCGCATTCCGACAACCCCGCGGACGGTCCGCGGCGCGTCTGCTGGCAGGCTGAATGGCTGTGCCGGCATCCGGGGTGTTCGTCGTGGGTGACCACGTTCAACTCACCGATGCCAGGGGGCGGCGCTACAGTGTGGTGCTCGCCGCCGGAGCACATTTCCACACCCATCGCGGAGCGATCGCACACGATTCAATGATCGGCCTGCCCGACGGCAGCGTGGTCAAGTCCGCCAGTGGTGATCCATTCCTGGTGATGCGTCCGCTGCTGGTCGACTACGTGATGTCGATGCCGCGCGGGGCGCAGGTGATCTACCCGAAAGACGCTGCTCAAATCATTCACGAAGGCGATATCTTTCCCGGCGCCCGCGTCTTGGAAGCCGGCGCCGGATCCGGCGCGCTGACCTGCTCGCTGCTGCGTGCTGTCGGCCCCGACGGTCTGGTGATCTCCTACGAACTGCGCGAAGACCACGCCCAACACGCGCGCCGCAACGTACAGACCTTCGCCGGGCTGCCGCCGCCCAACTGGCAACTGGTCGTCGGCGACGTTGCGGACTGCGACCTGGGCGCCGGGTCGGTCGACCGGGCGGTGCTGGACATGCTGGCTCCCTGGGCGGTACTCGACGCCGTGTCTCGGGTGTTGGTCGCCGGCGGTGTGCTGATCATCTACGTCGCCACCGTCCCGCAACTGTCCCGGGCCGTCGAGGCGCTGCGGGAGGCGCAGTGCTGGACCGAGCCGCGAGCTTGGGAGACGCTGCAGCGCGGCTGGAATGTCGTCGGGTTGGCGGTACGTCCGCAGCACACGATGCGCGCGCACACCGCCTTCTTGGTTTCGACGCGTCGACTTGCTCCAGGCACGGTCGCCCCGCCACCGCGATACCGCAAGCGCCCGAGCTGATTCGCGGCACGCAACTGCGCTGTGCAACGGTCAGTCGTCGCCGCGGTGCAGGCCGCGATGCACCGACAGCAACTCGAACTCGGGATGCGCCGCCACCAGTCGTTCGGCTGCGTCCAACACCCGAACCGCTTGGCTGCGGTCGCCGGAAACAGTGGCTACTCCGATGCCGGCGCGCCGGTACAGCTCGACCGAACTGGTCTCGGCGGCGGACACCTTGAACTTGCGTTGCAGTTCGGCTACCACAGGGCGCACCACCGACCGCTTCTCCTTGAGCGAGCGCACGTCTCCGAGCAGCAGGTCGAATTCCGCCCACCCGATCCACATCCTGGGCGCGGTTACCGGGTCGGCGCGGCGTCTGACGTGTCCTCGGTTCGGGCATTGCCGAACGCCAACAGCATTTCGGCGGTTTGCTGGGATAGCTGCCAGCCCGCGCCGCGCGGCTTGAACTCCATCGGGAAGGAAAATCCGCCGCTTTCCGGGTTGGCGGTGCCGACATCGACGTTGGCGACCGCGTTACCCGGGTGCCGGTCCGACCAACCGATGTCGGTGGCGTTGAAGGACAGCGGTAGATAGCCGCTGTCCTTCAACGCGGCGGTGAACTTGTCCAGGGTGCTGGCGTCGGTGTCCGCCGCCCCCTCGATGAGGCTCAGTTTCTCTGCGGCGGGCAGCGCCGGGTCAGCAAGCCGGTACAACACATTGGTGAGTACCTCGGCCACCGGTAGCTCCGTGGTCTGCGCCGCCTCGATTGCCGCAGGCACCGGTGCGGTCAGTGGCGCGGCGGCCGGCGGTGGTTCACGGTGTGAGCAGCCCAACAGTCCGAGTGCCGCCACGACGGGCACCGCACCCACAACAGCGGCCCGGTGCCGGTAGGTCCCGTCCGCCGTCATCCGGCCAAGCCCGTTCGGGTGACGGCCACCACCGGACACCAATTGCGGCGTGTCGGGCCGGGCCGACGGGATCGATGCGACGTCGCTCACACCCGCCCCGTCACGGCTCTGGCTAGGGTTTTCTCGCTCACAGTTGTCCTTTCGATCGTCCAACCCGGGGCCAAGGTTAACAGCGCCGCCGGTGTGTCGAATTTGCAGTCCGCACACGAATCCTCAATGGCCGGTAGCGTTGAGTTATCCGGGCGCCAACTTCCGGTTCGGGAAAGGAGCGCAATATGGGCAAAATGGGAGAGCCAGAGCGTTCTGAGGTCTTCGGTGCCACGCCGTCCGAGGATGAATCGGCAGAGCTTGCCGAACTGCGTCAAGAGGCGGCGGTGCTGCGCGAGCGGCTGGAGAAGCCTACCGAGTCGCGAAACACCGCCCGCACCACCCGCGACGTGCACCAACTCGAGGCGCGCATCGATGCGCTGGATGCCCGCAACGCGAAGCTGATGGAAACCCTGAAAGACGCGCGACAGCAGCTGCTGGCGCTGCGCGAAGAGGTGGACCGGCTGGGCCAGCCGCCCAGCGGGTACGGGGTGTTGTTGGGCACCCACGACGACGACACCGTCGACGTGTTCACCTCCGGTCGCAAGATGCGGTTGACCTGCTCGCCGAACATCGAGGTCGAATCCCTCAAAAAGGGGCAGAC
>CAZPZQ010000016.1:0-23769 GCA_964590745.1 uncultured Mycobacterium sp.
GTGCCCCCGCACACCGGCTCGCCCTGCAGACCCGTGAGCAGCACATCCGACGGGACAAGGCGACGTCCAACATCTGTACCGCGCAGGTGCTGCTGGCGGTGATGGCCGCGATGTATGCCAGCTATCACGGTGCCGAGGGGCTGACCGCGATCGCCCGCCGAGTGCACCGCCAGGCCGAGAAGATCGCCGCCGCGCTGGGCGACGCGGTGCTGCACGACGCATACTTCGATACCGTACTGGCCCGGGTGCCGGGCCGAGCGGACCAGGTCATCGCAGCAGCGAAGGCCGACGGCATCAATCTGTGCCGGGTGGACGACGATCACGTGTCGGTGGCCTGCGACGAAACCACCACCGACGAGCACGTCGCCGCGGTGCTGCGGGCCTTCGGGGTGGACGCCGCCGAACCGGTGTGCGCAGCGATCGCCAACCGTACCTCGGAATTCCTCACCCATCCGGTGTTCACCGACTATCGCACCGAGACAGCGATGATGCGGTACCTGCGGGCGCTGGCGGATAAGGATATCGCCTTGGACCGCAGCATGATTCCGCTCGGGTCGTGCACGATGAAGCTCAACGCCGCCGCTGAGATGGAGCCGATCACCTGGCCGCAGTTCGCGCGCCTTCATCCGTTCGCTCCGGTCGACGACGCGCCGGGCCTGCGCCGGTTGATCGCCGAGTTAGCCGACTGGCTGGCTCAGATCACCGGCTACGACGCGGTGTCGCTGCAACCCAACGCAGGATCCCAAGGTGAGTACGCGGGCCTGCTGGCGATTCATGCCTACCACGCCAGCCGTGGCGAACCACAGCGCGACGTCTGCCTGATCCCGTCCAGCGCGCACGGCACCAACGCTGCGTCGGCCGCGCTGGCCGGAATGAAGGTGGTGGTGGTGGCCTGTCGCGACAACGGCGACGTAGACCTCGACGACCTGCGCGCCAAAACCCGCGAGCACGCTGACCGGCTGTCCACGCTGATGATCACCTACCCGTCCACGCACGGCGTGTTCGAGCGTGACATCGCCGATGTGTGTGCCGCCGTCCGCGATGCCGGCGGTCAGGTGTATATCGACGGCGCCAACCTGAACGCGCTGGTCGGCCTGGCGCGGCCGGGCAGATTCGGCGGTGATATCAGCCATCTCAACCTGCACAAAACGTTCTGCATTCCGCACGGTGGCGGCGGGCCGGGTGTCGGTCCGGTGGCGTCGCGTTCGCATCTGGCACCGTTCCTACCCGGCCATCCGCTGGCTGCTGAATTGCCGGCCGGCCGCCCGGTGTCGTCGGCGCCGTATGGATCGGCGTCGATCTTGCCGATCACTTGGGCCTATATCCGGATGATGGGCGCGGCTGGACTGCGGGCAGCGTCGCTGACCGCGATCGCCTCGGCCAACTACATCGCGCGACGCCTTGACGAGTACTACCCGGTGCTCTACACCGGCGAGCACGGCATGGTCGGCCACGAATGCATCCTCGATCTGCGGGCTATCACCAAAACCACCGGTGTGACCGTGGATGACGTGGCGAAGCGGTTGGCCGACTACGGTTTCCACGCTCCGACCATGAGCTTCCCGGTGGCCGGCACGCTGATGGTGGAACCGACCGAGAGTGAGAGCCTGGCGGAGTTGGACGCGTTCTGCGCGGCGATGATCGAGATCCGCGGTGAGATCGACAAAGTCGAGGCGGGGCTGTGGTCCGCCGAAGACAACCCGCTGCGGGGCGCCCCACACACCGCCGAGTGCCTGGTGGTCGACAAGTGGGAACACCCGTACACCCGCGAGCAGGCCGCCTACCCGCTGGGCAAAGACTTCCGGCCCAAAGCGTGGCCGCCGGTGCGCCGCATCGACAGCGCGTACGGCGATCGCAACCTGGTCTGCTCGTGCCCGCCGGTGGAGGCCTTCGCTTAGTGTCCGGAAAGCTTGCCGCTCACCCGAACCGCTGCACGATAGCCTCGGCTACCCGATCCGGGGCATCCTCTTGGATGAAATGGCGGGCATCGGGCAACTCGACGACGACGTGGTCATTGAACGCAGCGCGCATCCGCGGAATCGTCCGGGCCGGCCGAAAAGCCGGATCCTTCATCCCCCATAGCAGCAGGGCCGGTTTGCCGCCCAGCCGGGCCGGCACCTGGTCGGTGAGACGTTGCAGCAGTGGTCGGGCCGCCCGTATCTCCTTGGGCAGCTGTGCGATCCCCACCCGAGCCTGGGGGCTGGGCTGCACGCCCCGGTAGTGGTCCATTACCGCGGTGCTCAATGAGTGGGCAACTCCGGCCGGAATGAGCCGCTCCACGAAGAAGTTTCGGCACACGATCGCGTACTGCAGCGGCGGGCTGGACATGACCCAGCTGAACAGCTTCATGTCAAACGCGTCGGCCGGCCAGAACCAGGTGTTGCCCAGCACCACGCCCCGCACCCGGTCGGCGCGGGCAGTGCCGACCGCCAAGCTGATCGGTCCGCCCCAGTCCTGGCCCATGGTCAGGTAGCCGTCCAGACCCAGATGGTCGACGAGTTCGCCCAGCACCCCGACGTGCTCGTCAACCGTGTAGCCGAACCGCGTGGGCCGTTCCGACAACCCGAAACCCAGGTAGTCCGGCGCGATGCAACGGAACCGGTCCCGCAGCCCGACGATGATGTCGCGGTAGAGAAAGCTCCACGTCGGATTGCCGTGGCAGAGCAGAATCGGCGGTCCGGTTCCCTCGTCGATGTAGTGCAGCCGGCCCCGGGTGCTCTCGAACCAGCGCGAGACGAACGGGTAGAGGGTGGGATCTGGTGTGAAAGCCGCCGGCATTGCGGTCCTCCATTCAGCTCAACAGCGTCATCAGCGCACTGGCCAGTTCGGGGGAATTGGAGTTGGCCAGGTTTTGGTAGCTGCCGCCGCTGAGCCGCGTCACCGCCTCCCAGGTGGCCCGGTCGGGATTGGCGCCGAAGTCGATGACGTTGACGGCGACCGGCCGCTCCGGGTCGACGGCTTGACGGATGAACTCCTGCAGTCCAGCATCGTCCAGCGTCTGATCGGTGTGCGGCCCGGCGGTGATGACCAGCACCGAGTTACGCTGCCCGGCGCGGTAGTTAGCTAACGCCTGGTTGTAGACCAGCCGCAGGGTGGTGAACGACACCGCACCCCCGGATGTCGAACTCAGGTTGTTCAGCCCGGCGGTCAGGGCCGCTGCCCGCGGTTGCCCGTCCACTTGCTCATCCAACCGGCCGGGGGAGACCACGGCCCGACCCTCCACCCCGTCGAAGGCCCACAAGCCCACCGCTGAATCCGGCGGCAACGCCCGAACCCGATGATCCAGCGCGGCGATCACGTTCGCCAGTCGGCTCTTGCCGCCCTCATCGGTCGTCATCGACTGGTCCACCATGATGGTGACGGCTGCGCTGCCCATCGGCGCGGTGAGCATGTTGCCCAGAGTGGTGCGCAGTGCGTCGTCGCCCACCGACAGCACCGCCGGCAGTGACTCGAAGTCGGTGACGTCGCTGTTCGGTGGTGTGACCCCCTCGACCCGGAATCCGGCGTTGGCCAAGTCGGCCAACTGCTCGGACTTGTGGGCGAACCGGGCAAACTCGCTCGCGGCACTCATCTGCTCCGGCGACAGCCACGATCCGTTGAGTAACACCGTCGGGTAGTCGACGACTGGCACCGGTCCGGGCGGCAGCCACGACGTCAGTTTGTCCCCCGCGTCGGGCAGCGACTCGCCCCGGGAGAACACTTGCTGTTCGGTGGTGACGACGGCGTGCACCGGCGCGGTTGCCGGATCGTCTTGCCGTAGCAGGGTGTTCATCGCCTCGGCCAGTGAGTCATCCGCCAGCTTGGGTTGTGCGTTGACCAACGTGCGCAACGTGGCCGTGCCCGCACTGGCTGGCGCGTCGGGCGGCGAAGAAGCGGCAGCCACCGCCTCGCCCGCCAGGAATGCGGCGTCACTGTTCCCGCCGATCGGCATCGCCAGCCGTAACGAACCCCAACCCGGCAGGCGTAACGCGGCCAGCGCATCGGGGTCATGTTGCAGGCCGGGCAGCGTTGCCCAATTCTGTTTGCTCAGTGCCGGCTTGAGTTCCGGTCGCATCGCGAGCAGCACCGGCGAGGTGACCAGGGAGCGGCTGTCGCTGACGGTTTCTCGGCCGGCTGCGGCCTCCAACCGGGCCAGCGAAACCGAACTGCCCGGAACCCACAGCGCCGGACGCTCACCCAGCTGCGCCGGCCAGCTGCCGATGAAGCCGTTGACGACCGCGTCCGAGTCCGCGGGTTTGATGTGCACCGACACACAGCGGTCACCGATCGGCTTGGCCGACTTGTTGAACCGGTCGCCGAACTCCTGGATATGGTCGGCGATGGTGGGGTCTGCCACCACGGCGACGGTCAAGTTGCCGGCCACGCATCGGCTCGCTGCGACGTCGGAGCGATGAGACAGCGAACTGCCGAAGAAGCGCCACAGAATCACCACGCCCACCACCGCGATCACCGCGGCCAGGCTCGCGATCACACCGACACTGACACCTCGTCGGCCGCCCTCGCTGCGGTGACCGCCCGGCCACTGATCAAGGGCGCGACGACCAACGCGCCAACCGGCCGGCGGCAGACTTTCGTCCAGCTGGTCATCGGGATAGTCGGCATCGGCAAACTCGTCCAGGTCTGCGTCCTGGTAGCCCGGCTGACGCAGGTATCGGCCGGGATCGGAGTATTCAGGTTGGTCAGCGTCGTCGGCGTCGTCAGGGCCGAGATATGCCGTATCGCCGTACTCAGGCTCCGGGGCATCGCCAATCGGTTCGTCGGAGAAATCGTCCGGCCCGGGAATGCTGTGCCTACCCATGGCGCTGCGCAGATCCTCTCGGTTTGATCATCGGGCCGGCGACGGCGACCTTCAGTGGTCTGGGGAGGAAATCACGCGCTGGCGCGGGCTTTGAACTCGCGACGGCGGCGATGCAGGATCGGCTCGGTGTAGCCGTTGGGCTGCGTCGTCCCGGACAGAATCAGTTCCTCGGCGGCGCCGAATGCGATGCTGGCGTCGAAATCGGGTGCCATGGGCAGGTAGTTCGGGTCGTCGGCGTTTTGCCGATCCACCACCGGGGCCATCCGCTCCAGGCTGGACCGCACATCGGCGGCGGTGATCACGCCGTGCCGGAGCCAGTTGGCCAGCAGTTGGGAAGAAATCCGCAGGGTGGCTCGGTCTTCCATCAACGCGACGTTGTGGATATCAGGCACCTTCGACGATCCGACCCCTTGGTCGATCCAACGCACCACGTACCCGAGGATTGACTGGCAGTTGTTGTCGACCTCCTCGCGGATTTCCTCGGGCGCCCAGGCGAGTTCGCGGGACAGCGGGATGGTCAACAACTGGTCGATAGTGGTGCGGTGCTTGCCGGCGAGTTCTTTCTGCACCGCGAAGACATCAACTTGGTGGTAATGGATGGCGTGCAACGTGGCGGCGGTCGGTGACGGCACCCAGGCAGTACTGGCGCCGGCGCGCGGGTGGGCGATTTTTTGCTCCACCATGTCGCGCATCAGTTCGGTCATCGTCCACATGCCTTTGCCGATCTGGGCGTGGCCGGTCAAACCGGTGGCCAGCCCGACGTCGACGTTGGCGTCCTCGTAGCCCAAGATCCACGGCTGCGACTTCATCGCAGCCTTGCGGACCATCGGTCCCGCTTCCATCGAGGTGTGAATTTCATCGCCGGTGCGGTCCAAGAAGCCGGTGTTGATGAAGACCACCCGGTCGGCGGCGGCCTTGATGCAGGCCTTCAGGTTGACGGTGGTGCGTCGCTCTTCGTCCATGATGCCGACCTTGATGGTGGCTTGTGGTAGGCCCAGCACGTCTTCGACGCGACTGAACAATTCGGCGGTGAACGCCACTTCGTCGGCGCCGTGCATCTTCGGCTTGACGATGTAGATCGATCCGGCGCGGCTGTTGACCAGCGGGCCGTTGTCGGCTTCGGACTTCAACCCGTGCATGGCGATCAGGCTGGTGAACAGCGCATCCTGGATGCCCTCGAACACGTCGTTGCCGTCCGCGTCGACGATGGCGTCGTTGATCATGTGGTGACCCACGTTGCGGACGAACATCAGACTGCGGCCGGGCAGGGTGAGTGTGCTCCCGTCGGGCGCGGTGAACTCGCGATCCGGATGCAGCGACCGGGTGAAGGTGCTGCCCTCTTTGCTGACTTCCGCGGTCAGGTCGCCCCGGTTCAGGCCCAACCAGTTCCGGTAGCCCAGCACCTTGTCGTCGGCGTCGACGGCCGCCACCGCGTCCTCGAAGTCGATGATCGTGGTGACCGCCGATTCCAGTACGACGTCTTTGATCCCGGCGGTGTCGGTTTTCCCGACCGGCGAGTCGGCGTCGATCAGGATCTCGATGTGCAAGCCGTGGTTCGCCAGTAGCACCGACGAGGGCGCATTGGCGTCGCCGGTGTAGCCGACGAATTGCTCAGCGGAGGCCAGTGCGGTCTGTCGGTCGTCGGTCAGGGTGATCGCCAGTTGGCCGTCGTTGACGCTGACGCTTTGCACCGCGGTCCAGGAGCCGTCGGCCACCGGCGTCGAGTCGTCGAGGAACTTGCGGGCGTAGGCAATGACCTGATCACCCCGTACCGGGTTGTATCCGGTGCCTTTCTCGGCGCCGTCGGTCTCCGGGATGACATCCGTGCCGTACAGCGCGTCGTACAGCGATCCCCAGCGCGCGTTGGCCGCGTTCAGGGCGAACCGAGCGTTCAGCACCGGCACCACCAGTTGCGGACCGGCCTGACGGGTGATCTCGTCGTCGACGTTCGACGTGGTGACGGTGAAATCTTCGGGCTCAGGCTGCAGGTATTCGATGTCGGTGAGGAAGGCGCGATATGCCTCGGGGTCGATCGGTTCGATCACCCGTTGGCGATGCCATTTGTCGATCTGCGCCTGTAATTCGTCACGGCGGGCCAGCAGGTCCTGGTTCTTCGGCGTCAGGTCGGTGACGATCTTGTCCACGCCCGCCCAGAAGCTGTCCGGGTCGACTCCGGTACCGGGCAGCGCCTCGTTGGTGACGAAGTCGTAGAGCACCCTGGCAACGCGCAGGTTGCCCACTGACACCCGGTCTGTCATAGATTCCTCCCTCACTGGCAACCAACCACCTTACCGGCAGGTAGTGCCGCTACCCACACCCGGCGGTGCGCGGGCAGCGCATGCCGCTGGTTGCTACCGGTTTGCGCCCCGCTTCGGCGGCCGGCGTACTTCAGGCCTGGCGGGTGCCGTCGCGGACCGTGCCGACCAGGTCTTCGAAGAGATCCTCTAGAGCGACCATGGCGACCACTCGACCGCCGGCGTCGGTTGCCAACGCCAGATGGCTGTTGGTGCGGCGCAGCCGCGATAGGGCATCTGCCAGCGGCAGGGACATCGCGACGTGCGGCAACGGGCGCACCGCAGCCAGGTCGACGACGGCATCGGGGTTGTCACCCAACGCCAGCACATCTTTGATGTGCAAATATCCGATGAACCGGCCGGTTTGGTCGACGACCGGGAAACGGGAGTACCCGGTTTGCGCCAGCGCCTCTTCGACGGCGCCGACCGTGGGCCCGGAGCGCGGGTCCGCCACCGGTACCGCGTGGATGTCATCCAGCGGTAGCGCCACGTCGGCGACCACCCGGGTGCGGATCTGCAGAGCCCGGGTAAGCCGGGTGTATTCTTCGGGATCCAACAGCCCCGCCGACATGGACTCGGCGATCATCTCACTCAGCTCGACGGTGGAGACGGTGACTTCCAGCTCGTCTTTGGGCTGCACGCGCAGCATCCGGACTATCACATGGGCGCACCAGTTGTAGAACAAGACGAACGGGCGGGCGACCGTCAGGTAAGCCAGGTACGGCGGGATGAGCAGCAGCGCAGCCTTTTCCGGGCCGGCGATGACGATGTTCTTCGGCACCATCTCACCGAACAGCACGTGCAGCGTCACCACGATCGACAGCGCAACGATGAGCGCCACCGTGTGCAGCAGCGGATCCGGAAGGCCGATCAGCTGGAAGGGACGGTCCAGCAGGTCGGCGACCGCGGGCTCGCCGATCCGCCCGAGCAGAATTGAGCAGACGGTGACGCCCAGCTGGAACCCGGCCAGCATCAGCGGGAGTTGCTCGCTAGCGCGGATCACGGTGACTGCGCTTGCCTTGCCCTGTTCGGCGAGACCTTCCAGCCGGTCGCGCCGTGCTGAGATCAGCGAGAATTCCGCGCCCACAAAGAACCCGTTGCCGCCGATCAGCAGCACGGTCAACACCACATCGAGGGCGTCACCCATGACCGGTACGGCCCAGACCAGAATCCCGACGGCGACCTAACTCGGTCAGCTTGAGCACGTCGATGCGCCGGCCGTCCATCCGAATGACGGTGGCCCGCCAGCGCGGCGGGTGGTGCGACAGGCCGTCCGGGTCGAACGCCACCAGCTCGACCGATTCGCCGCTTTGCGGGATATGGCCGAGTTGCTCCAGCACCAACCCGCCGATGGTTTCGTAATCACCCTCGGGGGCACGGTAACCGGTGGCCGAGGCCACCTCGTCGATGCGGAGCAGGCCGGACACCCGCCACCCGTCAGCCGCCGCCATCACATCGGGGGTGGCGTCATCATGCTCGTCGCGCACGTCGCCGACGATCTCTTCGATCAGATCCTCCACGGTGACCATGCCGGCGGTCCCGCCGTACTCGTCGACGACCAGCGCTGCCTGCAGGCCACTGGGCTCGGAGCCGCGGATCTGTGTCATCACCGCGTCACCGTCTAGCGTCGACGGCACCACTGCCACCGGTTGTGCGATCGCGGTGACCCGGGTGTGCGGCCGCTCGGCCGCGGGCACGTCGAACACTTGCTTGACGTGCACAATGCCGAGGGTTTCGTCGAGGTCGCCGGCGACCACCGGGAAACGAGAAAAACCGCTGTTGGCGGTGGCCGCCACCAAATCAGCGATGGTGTCGTCGGCCTGCAGCGCGACGATTTTGGACCGTGGCGTCATCAGTTCCTCGGCGGTCAGCGCACCGAAGCGCAACGACCGGTCCACCAGGTCGGCGGTAACCGGGTCGAGCGCCCCGCCGCGCGCCGAGTTGCGCACCAGGGACACCAACTCCTTCGGGGAACGAGCCGACTGCAGCCGCTCGGCAGGCTCGATACCCATGCGTCGCAGCACCCAGTTGGCGGCTCCGTTGGTCAGCCGGATGGCCGGCGTGAGCATGCCGGAGAACAGCAACTGCAGGCCGGCCACCGCGCGGGCGGCCTGCACCGGGCGCGCTACCGCCAGGTTTTTCGGCACCAGTTCGCCGAAGACCATCGATAGAGACGTCGCCAGCACCAGGGCGAAGAACAATGCCACCCCCGGCGCCATCCGCTCGGGTAAGCCGATAGCCTCCAGCCCCGGATGCAGCCACCTGGCCAGCACCGGCTCGGCCAGGTAGCCGGTGGCCAGTGTGGTGATGGAGATGCCGAGTTGGGCGCCGGACAGTTGAAACGACAGGGTCCGGTGGGCGCGTTGGACGTAGATATCGCGACGGCCGCCGAGGCGCGCATTCGCGTCGACGCTGCTGCGTTCCAGGGTCGTCAGCGAGAACTCGGCAGCGACGAACACGGCGGTGCCGACGGTGAGGACTGCGAACGCCAGCAGGCTGAGCAAGGAGACGGCGACAGTCATGCGCCACCCACCGTCACCAGCCGAACGGCAGCGGATGGCCCTCGGTGAACCCCGCCGCGGACTGCACGCCGATCACTGCCCGCTCGTGCAGTTCGGCCAATGTCGACGCGCCGACGTAGGTACAGGTGCTGCGCACCCCGGACGTGATGTGATCGAGCAGGTCCTCTACGCCGCCGCGAGACGGGTCCAGCCCCATGCGTGAGGTCGAGATGCCCTCCTCGAACAGCGTCTTGCGGGCCTGATCGAACGGGCTGTCGGCGGCGGCGCGCGCCGCCACCGCCCGCTTGGACGCCATCCCGTAGCTCTCCTTGTACAGGCTGCCGTCGCGGTCGACCATCAGTTCTGCTGGTGACTCGTAGGTACCGACGAACCAAGAGCCGATCATCACGTTGGATGCGCCGGCCGCCAATGCCAGTGCCACATCGCGGGGATGACGGATTCCGCCGTCCGCCCACACATGGGCACCGAGCTGTTGTGCCGCTTCGGCGCAGTCCAAGACGGCAGAGAACTGCGGACGGCCCACCCCGGTCATCATTCGGGTGGTACACATCGCACCGGGCCCGACACCGACTTTGACGATGGCAGCTCCGGCGGCCACGAGGTCGCGGGTGGCGTCGGCCGACACCACATTGCCGGCGGCCAGTGGCACATCCAGGTCCAGCGACGCGACCGCCCGGACCGCGTCCAGAGCCTTGCTTTGATGGCCGTGCGCGGTGTCGATGACCAGTACATCCACCCCGGCTTCCACCAGGGCGGTCGCTCTGCTGGCCGCGTCACCGCTGATGCCGATCGCCGCCGCGATGCGCAGTCGACCGGCCGCGTCGGTGGCCGGAGTGTAGATACCGGCCCGGATAGCCCCGGTGCGGGTCAGTACCCCGGCCAGCGTGCCATCGGCATGGGTCAGCACCGCCACGTCGACCAAGGCGTTTTCCAGCAGGTCGAAGATTTTGCGCGGCTCGGTGCCGACCGGGGCGGTGACGAACTCCGGTATCGCGACGTCACGAACACGGGCGAAGCGGTCCACGCCCTCGCAGCACGATTCCGTCACCAAACCGACCGGTCGACCGGCACTGATCACCACCGCAGCACCGTGGGCCCGCTTGTGGATCAAGGCGCTGGCGTCCGACACCGAGTTTTCCGGCGAGAGCACCACCGGTGTGTCGGCAACCAGGTCACGGCTTTTGACGAATTGCACCGTCCGCTGCACCGCGGTGATCGGCAAATCCTGCGGCAGCACCACGATGCCGCCGCGCCGGGCTATCGTTTCGGCCATCCGGCGACCGGCCACCGCAGTCATGTTGGCCACCACCACCGGAATGGTGGTCCCGGAGCCGTCCCGAGTGGACAAGTCCACATCCAGCCGCGACTCGACATCGGAACGGTTCGGGACGATGAAAACATCGTCATAGGTCAGGTTGTATGCCGGCCGCCGGGCGTCTAAGAATTTCATTGTCGGAATTTCATTATCGTCTCGTCACCGCGCTAAACCGCCACCTCGCTGCGGTCTCCACTCCACAACGTATGGAACTTGCCCGGCGCGTCCACTCGGGCATAGCTGTGCGCGCCGAAGTAGTCGCGCTGGGCCTGGGTGAGGGCGGCCGGCAGTCTCGCGGTACGCAGCGCGTCATAGTACGAAAGTGCCGAAGCGAAGCCGGGAATCGGTATACCCAGCCCGGTGGCCACACCCACCACCCGACGCCAGCTGTCGATCGCCGATTCGACCGCGGTGCGAAAATACGGCGCGGCAAGCAAACTGGCCAAATCCGGTTCGGCGGCGAAGGCTTCCTTGATGCGGTTGAGGAACTTGGCCCGGATGATGCAGCCGCCGCGCCAGATGGTCGCTAGATCGCCGGGCATGATGTTCCAGCCGTACTCGGCGCAGCCGGCCTGAATCTGGATGAAGCCCTGCGAGTCCGCGATGATTTTGGAGGCGTACAGCCCCTGGCGGACATCTTCGGTGAAGATATCCGGGTCGGTGGGGCGCCGGCTGAGTTGGCCGGACGCCAAGCCGGTGGTGGCTTCACGTTGTGCCACCGACCCCGACAGGGCACGGGCGAACACCGCCTCGGCGATCCCGGTAACCGGAACGCCGAGGTCCAGCGCCGACTTGACCGTCCAACGGCCGGTGCCTTTCTGCTCAGCCGTGTCCAGGATCACGTCGACCAGCGGCTTCCCGGTCTTCGCGTCAACCTGGCGCAGCACCTCAGCGGTGATCTCCACCAGGTAGCTGTCCAGCTCACCGGCATTCCACTCGGTGAACACATCGGCGATCTGCGGTGCCGTCAGGCCGAGCCCATCGCGGAGTAGCTGGTAGGCCTCGCCGATCAGTTGCATATCGGAGTACTCGACACCGTTGTGCACCATTTTGACGAAATGCCCCGACCCGTCGGGACCGATGTGGGTACAACACGGCACCCCGTCGACGTGTGCGGAGATCTCCTCAAGCAGTGGGCCCACCGATTTGTAGGACTCGGCGGGTCCGCCCGGCATGATCGACGGCCCGTTCAGGGCACCTTCCTCTCCGCCGGAGATGCCCGCCCCGACGAAGTGCAGCCCGCGGGTGGCCATGGCTTTTTCGCGGCGGATGGTGTCGGTATACAGGGCGTTGCCGCCGTCGATGATGATGTCACCGGATTCCATGGCGGCCGCGAGTTCATCGATGACGGCGTCCGTGGCGGCACCCGCCTTGACCATGATCAGGACGCGGCGCGGCTTTTCCAGCGCGGCAAGGAATTCCGGGATGGTTTCGCTGCGCACGAAGCTGCCCTCGGCACCGTAATCGGTCAGCAGCGCGTCGGTCTTGGCGATGGAGCGGTTGTGCAGCGCCACGGTATAACCGTGCCGGGCGAAGTTACGGGCAATGTTGGAGCCCATCACCGCCAACCCGGTCACCCCGATCTGGGCGGTGGCTGTCCCGCCAGCCGATTCGGACCGGCTCATGTCTTCGCCTCCACGGGGTTATGGGCCAACATCACGGTCATACCTGGCGTCGATGGTTGTGTCGAGGCGGCGACTACCCGGCGATCAGCCGCTGCAACTCGGTCAGCCACGGTACCGCCAGAGCCACGGTGGGCACCGCAAGCACCGCTGCGGCGGCGGTATAGACGAGCGCCGCCAACCTTCGGCTGTTGCCTTGCCCGGACAGTCGGCGGACCCGCAGCACGGTACTGGGGCCGCCCACCCCCAACGCACCCGCCGGGACCCGCCCGGAGGCGCAAGCCACCAAGGCGCGGGCCAGCGGGGTCGGACCGGCCACCCGGACCGCGGCGTCATCGGCGAGTAGTTCGACCAGCAGCCGCACCGTATCCAGGGCGCTGCCGCTCCGGACGAACCGGGGAAAAGCGGTGTGCACCGCGGTGAACGCTTCGAGCACCAGATCGTGGCGGGCCCGCAAATGAGCGCGTTCGTGGCCGACAACGGCACCGACTTCGGTGTCGGTCAATGCCTGTAATGTTCCTGCGCTGAGCACCACCCGACTCCGCATCCCGGGCAGGCAATAGGCCAGCGGTTCGGGGACTCTCAAGATGCGCAGGTCGTCGTTCCGGCTGGTGGCCCGAGTCGGCACCGTTTCGTGCCCGACGCTGAGCAGGTCGACCAGCATGCGGTGACGCGCTCGGCGCCGCCGGGTCGCGATCGCGACCTGCAGCACCGCAACCGTCAAGCGAACACCCACGAGCAGTGTCAATGCCAACGCGGTCATATACAGCGCCCACAGTGGCCAACCCAGCCGGCTGATGTCACCGAGAATGGTCGCTGTCGGCCGGCCGTCCGGGCCGGGCATCAACAGTCGGGTACCGACTGCAATACCTGCGCTGAACGCCGAAAGCACCGCGGCGACGGCGATCGCCTGCCACAGCACCACGGCAGCACGGGGCGCGCGCATCTGCCAATTCGCCCGCGCCAGCAGGGCCGGCACCGGGCCGACCAGGAGCACGGCGATGATGGCGAAGGCCAGCGCGGACACGCTGCCAGTGTCCCTCAGTGGGTGGGCCGGTGGCCAGCGGGCGGGGCAGCGCTGGCCTTGGCCTCCAATTCGGCGAGCGCACGGCGCAGCGCCTCGGCCTCGTCAGCACCAACCCGCTCGACGAAATGCACCAGCGCGGCCCGCCGGCCTCCCGAGTCTGCGGCCTGGTCCAGCGCATCGACCATCAGTCCGGCGACCAGCTCATCACGTCCGCGTGCCGGCGCGTACCGGTGGGCACGTTCATGGCGGATCTGTGACACCAGCCCTTTCTTGGCCAGCCGCTGCAACACCGTCATCACCGTGGTGTAAGCCAGGTCGCGCCGGGCTAACAAGGCCTCGTGCACTTGGCGCACCGTTTGCGCCTCAGCACTGGACCACAAGTGATCCATCACCGCGCGTTCCAAATCGCCTAGGTGCATCGGTCTCGCCATACTCGGTCCGCCCTCCAGAGCAATAGGTTGAGTTTACCCCGATTTACTACCGGCCGTCGTACCCGCCGGAGGTTGTCCGGCAGCGTGCTGACTGCGGGACTATTCGCCAAGCTGGAAGGCCCGTCGACCGGCATCGGTGACGTCAATTGACCGCGTGCCGGAGCGGCGCGAGACCCAGTGCGCCGTTTCCGCGCGGGCCAACACGGCCGCGCCTAGCGCCCCGGCCAAGTGGTAGCGCTGTTCGGTCCAGTCGACGCAGCAGCGCACCAGGGGGCGGGTTGAACGGGGTCGAGCCAGAAGTCCATCGAGATCCACGCCGAGCCGTCCGAACACGGCCGCGGCGGCGGGGCCCAGCGCATAGGTGTGGTTGCCGTCGCCGGTACCCGGCGCGACGCCGGTGCCTCCGTCAGTTCGAACCAGCGCACCCTGCTCGATCAGGCTGGCGAGCACCGCGACGCCGAACCGGCCGGCGAGGTGGTCGTAGCAGGTCCGGGCCCGGCGTAGCGTCGCAGCCCGGGTGTCGGTGCTGGCGGCGGTGCGACGATGTTGCATGACTCCAGTCTGCGCCGACCGCGCCGTTGGCTACCGAAGCGGCGCCTGCGGGACGAACGGCGGCTGCGCGGCGAACGGCACTGGAGGCATGTTGACGGGTGCGCGTTGCCGCTGGCCGGTGAGTCCGCGCGCGATGCGCAACGCTACCGACATCACCGTGTTGGTTGGATTGGATCCGCCGGAGGTGGCGAACAGACTGCTGTCCGCCACATAGACGTTGTCCATCTGGTGCATCCGGCCGTCGGCATCGACGACACTTCGCTTCGCCTCCACCCCCATTTGCATTCCGCCCATGGTGTGATAGCCGGTCGGCGGTCCGGCTTGGCCCCCCAGCCCATTGACAACCTGCTCGGGTATGGCGGCATAGAGCTGTGCGCCGGACGCTGCGCACATTGCCGACACCAACGGTACGAAGAAGTCTTGCGAGGCCTTCTCGAACTTTCCCAACTGGTAGGTGATGCGAGGTGCCGGTTGGCCGTTCAGATCTTTGACTGCCGGGTCGAGGGTGACGTTGTTGGTCAGATACGGCATGTCGGTCGCGAAGCATTGAACGCCGGCGAGCCGGTCACGCAGCAGTGAAGCGCGCATCAGCTCTTTGAACGAGTGGCCGAAAAGCTGCAACCCCGGCAGGAATCCCAGGATCTGTTGATAGAACAGGCCTTCCGCGATCGGGAACTGGCTTCCGCCGAGTTCGCAGAGGCCGGCGCGTATGTAGGGCAGCCCGCATAGCCGGGCGAACGCTCGCGCCCCGGGGAAGTTGGGGTCGTTGAAGTCGAACATGCACTGCGTGGTCGCGCGTCCGCGGTGGGCATGCACCCGCTGATACAGGAAGATGGCGAACCCGTCGAGGAAGTTTTGAAACATTATCCGTTTGCCGATGCGCCCGTACGGGTCGGGCAGCCCGGACAACAGCGCCAGATGCGGTGTCAGGATCGCAGAGCAGGCCAGCACGACTATTTCCGCGCTCTCTCCGCCTGGCCGGCCCTGCGGGTCGAGATAAGAGACGCCGCTGGCCCGTCGGCCGACGAACTCGACTTTGGTTACGGTCGTCTCCGGCAACAAGCGGACCCGTCCGGTGCGCAGCGCTCGACGCAACGGAACGAGGTTGCTCGTCTTGGCTGAGATCGGACACCCGTACCCGGAGCAGAACCCGCAGTTGTTGCAGACCGGGAAGCCGTTGCGTGCGACCGAGTTAATCGTCATCGGGAAATAAAAGGGATGCAGCCCGAGGCGCCTTGCCCCCGCGGCAAGGAGCACCGATGAGCGTTGCTGCGGCCCGGGGGGCATCGAGAAGGGCTTTCGTTGGGGCTGTCGCTTCAGTACCAGGGCAGGCATCGACCCGAGATCGCCCTGGGTTCCGATCAGTTCCTCGATCTCGTCGTAGTACGGCGCAATCTCGCTGTACTCGAACGGCCAATCCGCCATATCCGCCCCGGGTACCGGGCCGAGCATCGACAATCCCTTGAAATCGATGTCCCACATCCGGGTGAACTTCTGGTCCGAGTGCGGAAACCCACCGCCGACCTGGTTGGGCAGGTCGTTGACTTTGCCGACGTAGGTCGCGGCCGCGTTCTGGCCGGCGTTTTGGCGAAACGTGCGCGGATAAGCCAATGGGTCAGGCTGCTCGAAGTAGCGGTTCTGCGACTTGAGTTCGTCGTTGGAGAACACCGTTCCGAACGGCCCGGTGCCGTCGAGGTTGGTGTAATAGTTCGGCCCCTTCTCGAAAACCACGACGTCCCAGCCGGCCTCCGCGAGTACCATCGCCACCACCGACCCGCCGGCACCCGAGCCGACGACTATCGCCTTAGTGGCCGGCATTCACGCCGGCCTTCCCGCCCATCTCGGCGATGGCCTGTGCCCAGCCTCCGTTCAGCAGGCGTGCGATGACCCCGTTCGGGGGGATCCCGACCGGGTCGAACTGCACCGCCTCGACTTCGGCGTTGGTGTAGCCACGCGGCTGAACATCGCCCGGAAAATAGATATCGCGCCAACCGACCAGTCCCGCGTTGCCGCCGTACTCCGGGACGGCATACATTGCCTCGATGGTGTGGCCGAACAACAATGCGGTGAAGGGCACCGCCTGACCTTGGGCCAGAATGAAGTCCTGCTGTGCCCGCGGCGCTTTGGTGAAGTCGCCGCCAGCCAACTGATCAAGGAGCGCGATCCCGCTGGTGTACTGCTGGCGGTAGTTGGCGATCCGCTGGTTCCAGGCGTAGGTCTGTGCGCGGGTGAGCGGGACGAAGTTGGCAATGAAGTCCTGACTGCCGCCGGCCCGGTTGCTCCACGGCCCTCCTGCGTGTACCTGCGGCGGTGAGAAGGAGAACGCCGAGAGCATGTAGTCGAGGAAGCGGACCACGTTTGCTTCGTGCGCGCCCGGATGGCCGAGTTCGAACAGGTCGTCTTCTGGGCCGGGAACCAGTCGGCGGGTGGCGGCGTCTAGCACGGCAGCCTGGTGCGTGGAAAGGTAAAAGTACGGCGAATCCGCCGAAGCAGTCGGGAGATTGCCCCGAATAGCGGCCGTCAGCGGCAGCAGGCCCAACCCACCGAGCACCGCGCGCCGAGACACCGGCGCGGCCGAGTCGAACCTATGGTCGGCCTCGCCGCGGCTCACGGGCAGAGTATGACGCAGGGATTGACACGTGGCAGGGAACGCCACTGCACGGCGTGTCCGGCCTACCGGACCCGCCCCGAACCGTCGCAAGGACGTGGGCACGGCTGGACTGGTGTTCGGTAGCGGCCAACACGATGGTGTAGACACGAGTCGTGCCGTTCTCGCCCGATCCGGTTTTGCCGCCGGGTTTCACCGCGTCGTTCGATGACGAGATCGGGCTGGTGTTCACCGAATTGGGTCCCGATGGTGGGCGCGCGCAGTTGGAGGTGCAACCCAAGCTTTGGCAACCCAAAGGAATCCTGCACGGCGGTGTGTACTGCTCGGTCATCGAAAGTGTGGCGAGCATATCTGCGTACGTCTGGTTGAACCGGGACGGCGGTGAGGGTGGAACCGTTGTCGGCGTCAACAACAACACTGACTTTCTGCGGGCCGTTTCCGAGGGGACGGTGTACGCGGCTTCCACACCGATTCACCGCGGCCGCCGTCAGCAACTGTGGCTGGTGGTTATCACCGACACGGCCGAGCGCGTGCTTGCTCGTGGCCAGGTGCGGCTGCAGAACCTCGAGTCGCCTTGACCGATCCGGCTAACTCGCTGCCCGCCCGGCCGTGCCTCGGCGGGCCTCGGCGGCCACCACTTCGAGTTGTTCGAGTCGGGTGCGCCCGAACGCCTGCCGCTCGGTGATGGCGAGCTGACCGCGGCGGGTACTGAAGAATGTGGTGACCCACGACAGCAGCGTGCTGACCTTGTTTTTGAACCCGACCAGGTACACCAGGTGCAGCAACAACCAGGACAGCCAGGCGAAGAAACCACCGAATTCCAACGGGCCGACCTTGGCCACTGCAGAAAACCGCGACACGGTGGACATGGAGCCTTTGTCCAGATACTGAAACGCCTCTCGGTTAGCCGGATCTGCGCCGCCGAGTTCCGCCTTGATGATCCTGGTGACATGTTTGGCACCCTGGATGGCGCCCTGCGCCATACCCGGCACGCCCGGCACGGCGGCCATGTCGCCGATCACGAAGACGTTCGGGTGATCCGGCACCGATAGATCGGGCAGCACTTTGACGCGGCCGGCACGGTCGAGTTCCACCGACGACTGCTCGGCGAGATCTCTGCCCAGTGGGCTGGCCGAAACTCCGGCCGACCAGACTTTGCACTGCGATTCGATGCGCCGCACGGTGCCGTCGGAGTGCTTGACGGTGATGCCGTTGCGGTCGACATCGGTGACCATTGCCTCGAGTTGGATCTCGACGCCCATTTTCTTCAGTCGTTCGGCTGCTTTCTTGCCCAGCTTCTCGCCCATCGGCGGCAGCACGGCGGGTGCGGCGTCGAGCAGGATCACCCGCGCCTTGGTCGGGTCGATCTGCCGGAAGGCGCCCTTGTAGGTATATGAGGCCAGTTCGGCGATCTGGCCGGCCATTTCGACACCGGTGGGTCCCGCGCCGACGACGGTGAACGTCAACAGCTTCTTTCGCCGCTCCGGGTCGCGGGAACGCTCCGCCTGCTCGAACGCGCTCAGAATACGGCCGCGCAACTCCAGCGCATCGTCAACCGTTTTCATGCCGGGCGCGAACTCGGCGAAGCGGTCGTTGCCGAAGTAGGACTGACCGGCGCCGGCCGCGACAATCAGACTGTCGTAGGGGGTTTCGTAGGTGTGGCCGAGCAGATCGGAGACCACCAATTTGCGGTGCAGGTCGATACGGGTGACATCACCGAGCAGCACCTGGACGTTGCGCTGTCGGCGCAACACCACCCGGGTGGACGGGGCGATCTCCCCCGAGGAGAGGATGCCGGTCGCGACCTGATAGAGCAACGGCTGAAACAGGTGATGGGTGGTGCGGGCGATCAACTTGATGTCGACATCGGCCCGCTTGAGCTTTTGCGCTGCGGTGAGCCCACCGAAACCCGATCCAATGATGACGACCTGATGTCGGCGGGTGGGCGCAGTAGCTGTTTCGGACTGGATACTCATGAGATCGGGTATTGCTCCTCGGCGGCGACTGCGTTCGTTACCACGCTAGCCGACCTCTTTAGCGGTCACGGCGTTGGACGGTTGTGTGATTAGCCACTTCGGTTTTCAGCCAAACTGGGTCGGCGCACCCTGGCTGACGTGCAGTGTTTGACCCGTGATGTGGCGGGCTGCGGGGGTGGTTAAAAACAGCGCCAGCCGGGCGAGTTCAGCAGTGGCGGTGGGCGGCGTGCTCGACAGTCCGTCGTAGCCGGGGTCAGCGCTTCGCCCGCACGCCACGACGTTCACGGTGATTCCGCGGCTGCCGAATACCGCGGCCTGCCCGGCGGTCCAGTCCGACAGCGCGGCCTTGACCGCGGCCTCGGCGCTGCCAGCGCGCGGGCTTTCCGGGACCAGCGACACGATCGAACCACCGGAGCGCAGGTGGTCACCCACGGTCTGAACGGTCAGCACCGCGGAGAGCGCAGTGGCGTAGAAGGCGTCCCGCCAAGCGCCGGCCAGGTCGGCCAGCGAGTAGGTGCGCGGGTCGCCCGCCGGACAGCGCGATGCGGGGACGTTGACGATGGTGTCCAGGTGATGCGGGAACGAACCGCGAGCCTGACTAAGGCTGGCCGGATCGGTGTTGTCGCAGACCACCGCCTCGGCATCCAGTTCCTTGGCTGCCACCTGCAGCTCATCCGCGCGTGCACCGGCCAGGGTCAACCGGTGGCCGGCAGCGTGGAAGCTTTCGGCGATCGCGCGACCCAATCCGGTGTCACCGCCGGTGACCAGTATTTGCATCGCCGCGACCTCCCGGTGTCCAGCGGTGTGTCCAACCACGACGATGTTACTGGACGGTAGCAAGCCGTCGAACCCAGGATCGACACGATCCGGCCACGGCCTCGTTGGTTCGACGATCGATGGTTTGACAGCCTTTCCGGCTCCGATATGGTTCGACCATGCCTGCCCAGGACACCGCAGTGAGACCAGGTCACCGACGGACGACGCCGCGCCGAGCCGCGCTGGTCGCCGGCACGGTGTTGACGATGCTGGTGGCGGGCCTGACCGGATGTGGAACCGGCCCCAGCGCCCCGTCGATCACGGTGTTCGCTGCGGCGTCGCTGAAGCCGGCATTCACCGAAATCGCCCAACAGTTCGAAACCGACAACCCGGGTACGGCGGTGGACTTCAATTTCGGTGGCTCTTCCGATCTGGCTACCCAGCTCACCCAGGGCGCCGCCGGCGACGTGTTCGCGTCGGCGAACACCGCGCAGATGGACAAGGTTGCCGATGCCGGGTTGCTGGCCGGCAAGGCGGTGCCGTTCGCCGCCAACACCCTGGTCATCGCCACTGCTCCGGGCAATCCCAAACATCTGCAATCCTTCGCTGACCTGGCCAGGCCGGGGTTGAGCGTGGTGGTGTGCCAAGAACCGGTGCCGTGCGGCGCTGCCACCCGCACCATCGAGCAGAACGCCCGGGTCCGGATCAACCCGGCCAGCGAGGAGCCGGACGTGTCCGACGTCTTGAACAAGGTCACCAGCGGTCAAGCCGACGCCGGTCTGGTGTATCAAACCGACGCGATCAACGCCGGAGACAAGGTCACCACGGTCAAGTTCCCCGAGGCCGCCGACGCAGTGAACACTTACCCGATTGCGGTGCTGAAAGACGCTCAGCAGTCCGGTCTGGCGCAAAAGTTCGTCGACCTGGTGGTTGGTGCGACGGGTCAGAAGACCCTCCGCGCCGCCGGTTTCGCCAAACCCTGAGCCGCAGTGGCGCGCCGGCCCTCCGGCCTTCCGGGCTGGGCATATATCCCCGCCGCGATCGGTACGGGTTTCGTCGTGCTGCCGCTGGTGGCGATCGCGGTCCGCGTCGACTGGCTGCGTTTCGGGTCGTTGGTCAGCAGTGCATCATCACGGACGGCGCTGCTGTTGAGTCTGAAGACAGCCACTACCAGCACCGCGTTATGCCTGCTGCTCGGAGTGCCGATGGCGCTGGTGTTGGCCCGCAGCAGTGCCCGGGTTGTCCGGCTGTTGCGGCCCCTGGTGCTGCTCCCACTGGTGCTCCCGCCGGTGGTCGGCGGTATTGCCCTGCTGTACGCGTTCGGCCGGCTAGGACTGCTCGGCCGTTACCTGGACGCCGCCGGCATCCATGTCGCGTTCAGCACTGCCGCCGTGGTATTGGCGCAAACCTTCGTCTCGCTGCCGTTCCTGGTGATCGCGCTGGAGGGTGCCGCGCGCAGCGCCGGAGCCGAGTACGAGGTGGTGGCCGCGACGCTGGGGGCGCGGCCGAGCACGGTGTGGTGGCGGGTGACGTTGCCGCTGCTGGTACCGGGTTTGGTTTCCGGTACGGTGCTGGCCTTTGCCCGGTCGCTGGGCGAGTTCGGCGCCACCTTGACTTTCGCCGGTTCTCGAGAAGGAGTCACTCGGACGCTTCCGTTGGCGATCTACCTGCAACGGGTAACCGACCCGGACGCTGCTGCGGCGCTGTCGTTGCTGCTGGTTGCGGTGGCCGCAGTGGTGGTACTGGGGTTGGGTACGCGTAGGCTGGCTGGTGTCGGGTAAGGCGGCACCGGTGACCAGCGGATTGCAGCTTCGCGCGGTGTTGGTGGATCGCGGTGTGGACGTGCAGTTCACTGTCGCTGCCGGCGAGGTGCTGGCCATCTTGGGGGCCAATGGTGCCGGGAAGTCCACCGTGCTGCATGTTATCGCTGGCTTACTGCGGCCCGACGCGGGGTTGGTGCGGGTGGGTGACCGGCTGCTGACCGACACTGCGCGCGGAGTGCATGTGGCCACTCCAGAGCGGCGAGTCGGTCTGCTGCTGCAAGACCCGCTGCTGTTTCCGCATCTGAGCGTCGCGGCCAACGTGGCGTTCGGGCCGCACAGTCGATCGCGTCGCTTCCGGTTGCGGAGCGCCCGGCAGCCGGCATCGGTGCGGCACTGGCTTGCCGAGGTCGACGCGGCACCGTTGGCCGATCGAAAGCCGCGCCAACTCTCCGGCGGCCAAGCGCAACGGGTGGCTATCGCCCGCGCGCTGGCCGCTGAACCCGATGTGTTGCTGCTGGACGAGCCGCTGTCCGGGCTGGACGTGGCTGCCGCGGCGGCAATACGCACCGTACTGCGCACCGTGACCAAGCGGGGCCGACGCACCACGGTGCTGGTCACCCACGACCTGCTCGACGTGTTCGCGCTGGCTGACCGGGTGTTGGTACTCGAGTCGGGCAAGATCGCCGAGATGGGCCGCACCGCAGAGGTGCTGGCCGCCCCGCGCAGTTCGTTCGGGGCGCGGATTGCCGGAGTGAACCTGGTGCGCGGAACCATCTCGATGGACGGCACCTTGCACACCCCGGGCGGAGACCGATGGTATGGAACCACCGTCAACGGATTCCCTGCTGACCAGCCTGCGGTCGCGGTGTTCGGCCCGCAGGCCGTGGCAATCTATCGGCGGGCGCCGCCCGGGAGCCCGCGCAACTGTGTCCCGATCACGGTCGCCGAATTAGACGCTCGCGGCAGCACCATCCAGGTCCGCGGCGAACAGCAGCCGGACGGCACGCCGGGTCTGGCCGCCGACATCACCGCTGAGGCCGCCGCGGAGCTTCGACTGACGGCCGGAGAGCGAGTGTGGTTCTGCGTCAAAGCCCAGGAGGTGGCGCTGCGGCCGATCGCCTCACCCGGATGAGGGCGGACCGCTGCGGCACCGGATCCGACACACCAAAAGCAGGCCACACTTGCGTCACGGCTGCAACACGGTAGGTTTTTCTGCCATGAAACAGGTGGATCCAACCTCAACGGCACACCAGGGTAGTCGGGCTGCGATGCTGGCAATGGCCGTAGCCGGTGCCATCACCATCGGACTGCCGGCAGCTCCGGCGTATGCGGATCCGGTGCCGCCGCCTCCGCCACCGGCACCGGCACCCATCCAGCCCGGTGCCCCGAATCCGGCGCCTCCGCCGGTGGACCCGAGCGCGCCGGCGGCACCGGTGGCCGACCCGGCGGAACCTGAGCTTGGCCGGGTCGACGATCCGGCCGGCGGGTTCAGCTATGTGGTGCCGGCTGGCTGGGTACAGTCCGACACCAGCCACCTCGAGTACGGTTCGGCACTGCTGAGTAAGCAAACCGGCGAGCCGGTGCTACCCGGCCAGGCCACACCGGTCGCCAGCGACACCAGGATCGTGCTGGGCAGGCTGGATCAGCGACTCTACGCGAGCGCCGAGACCGACAACGCCAAGGCGGCCGCCCGGCTGGGATCAGATATGGGTGAGTTCTTCATGCCCTATCCCGGAACGCGGGCCGGCCAGGAGACCGTTCCGCTCGAGGGTCCCGGTTTGACCGGCAGTGCCTCGTACTACGAGGTCAAGTTCACTGATCCGGCCAAGCCGGTCGGCCAGATCTGGAGTGGTGTGGTGGGCGTTCCGCCGCCGCCCAACGCGGCTCACGGAGCCCCGGGCGACCGCTGGTTCGTGGTGTGGCTGGGTACGGCAAACAACCCGGTGGACAGGGCGGCAGCCAAGACGCTGGCCGAATCCATTCGGCCATTGGCCCCGCCGCCGGCACCGGAAGGTGCAGCACCGCCGCCGCCCGGGGCTCCGGCGCCCGCGCCCGGTGCGGCACCCGCGCCGGTTGCGCCGGCCGCGCCGCCACCGCCAGCGGTA
>CAZPZQ010000017.1:0-22866 GCA_964590745.1 uncultured Mycobacterium sp.
TCGGTGTCGGCCGCAATCTGTTTCCAGAAGCCGACCACTTCGCCCTGCCGGTCATCGATGATCACCCGTTGGTACGGATAGCGCCAGCCGTCCAGGCCTTCCATCTCCTGCCCGAGCGCGATATCGCGGATCTCGTCGATGCCGACGCACATGACGTCTTCCTTGGGGCCGATGTTCCAGCCGTAGGTGGCGTCGTCGGTGTAGAACACCGCCAAACTGCGCCAGTCGCCAGTTGTCTCGGCGTCGCGGTTGGCCTGCAGCCACCGCTGGACGACGTCTTCGAGCTCGTCGCGGGGATACGGGGGGGAGGCCGGCATCGCTACTCGTTCTCCTTTTTCTCACGGATCGACAGGGTCCGGGTGGGGCAGGCGCGCACGGCCGCTTCGATTTGCGGCCTAGCCGCGTCCGGCGGTTCCGCGTCCAGAATCTCCACCTTGCCGTGTTTGGGCACCTGGAAATAATCGGGCGCTTCCAGCTCGCACATCGCGTGACCCTGACACAAGTCCAGATCGGCTTCAACGATGTAGTTACCCATTGCTGTCACCCTTCTTGACCCGACGCCGGTAGCGCACCCTGGCCGGCTTGGCCAACTGCACCACCATTTTGGAATGGTCGTTGCGGTAGCTCTCCGATGGCTGCAGCATCTCGAAGTCGTACTCGCGCAGCAGCACCGAGAAGATTGCTTTGATCTGCATGGTGGCGAACGCCGCACCGAGGCAGCGATGCCGGCCAGCACCGAAAGGAATCCAGTTCCACCGGTGGACGATGTCCTCCTCGCGCGGTTGGTCATAGCGGCCCGGATCGAATTCGTCCGGGTTGGGAAAGGACTCGGGAATCCGGTTGGAGATCGCCGGCGAGGCCGCCACCAGGTCGCCGTGGTGGATCCGATAACCACAGACCTCGAACTCGCCTTTGGCCACCCGCATCAGCACGATGAGCGGCGGATGCAGCCGCAACGTCTCTTTGAGCACATTCTCCAGATGTGGGATCTGGCGCAGCGCATGGAAATTCACCGGCTGGCCGTCGGCGTAGAGCTCGTCCAGCTCGTTGACCACCTCGGCGCGGACCTCGGGGTGGCGCAGTAACTCGATCATCGTCCAGGCGGCGGTGCCGGAACTGGTGTGATGCCCGGCGAACATGATCGAGATGATGATGCCGGTGACTTCGTCGGCGCTGAACCGCAAGTTGCCGGTCTCGTCCGGGATCGTCACCAACACGTCGATCATGTCCCGGAACTTCTTATCCGCCGGGGGGTTGGCGATCCGGCCGTTCATGATGCCCTGCACCAGTTCGACCAACTTGACCCGGGCTTCGTCACGGCGTCGGAAGCTCTCGATCGGCAGATACGGGTCGACGTAGCACAGCGGGTCGGTACCGCGCTCGAGCTCGTAATACAGCTCGGCGAACCGGCCATCCAGCTCTTGGCGGAACTTCCGGCCGATCAGACACGCGGTTGAGGTGTAGATGGTCAGCTCGGCGAAAAAGTCCAGCAGGTCGATCTCGCCGCTCTCGCCCCAATCGGCGATCATCTGGCGAACTTCGCGCTCGATAGTGCTGGCGTGCCGTTTCATGTGCTCGCCGCGCAATGCGGTGTTGTGCAGCATCTCCTGGCGCCGCTCCGGGGGTGCATCGAACACCACGCCTTTGCCGAAGATTGGTGTCATGAACGGGTAAGCCTCGGCCTGGTCGAGCTCGTCGTCGGTGGCCCGGAAGAAGAATTCGTTGGCCTCGGCACCGGTGAGCAGCACCACTTTGCGGCCGGCCAGGTCGAACCAGCCGACGTGGCCGCACTCCTGTCGCACCCGTGCCATCAATCCGATCGGATCGGTGCGGAACTCGTCGAGGTGGCCGTGCTCGGCGGTGCCGCCGGAGACGCGCGGAACGTGCACGGCGGTAGTCATTGCGGCATCCCTTCACTGGGCTTAGATTGTTCGCCTTCTCCGCTGGGCGTGCCGCCCAGCATCGTCGGCTCACTGGGCTTAGATTGTTCGCCTTCTCCGCTGGGCGTGCCGCCCAGCATCGTCGGCTCACTGAGCCTCAGTTGGCGCCGGTTCTCCGGCGCCTCCGTCAGCGGCGCTTCCGGCTGAACCTCCATGTTCACCACGTTGGATCCGCGCGGGGTCTCGGCAACAAACGCGATAGCCCGTGCGATGTCGCTGGGACGCAAGAAGTAGTTGTGCCGAGCCTGCCCCCACCGCCCCCAGTCCTCAAGCATCGGTCCTACCTGCTCGGCGGTGAGTTGCCAACCCATACCGGTCATGGTTGGGCCGGGATGCACGATCGAGGCCCGCACCCCGGTGCCTTCCAGTTCCATTTGCAGATTGGCCACCATCGCCACCAGGCCCGACTTGGCTGCGCCGTAGGCACCCATGTGCGGACGCTGCCGCAGCGCGACGTCCGAGCCGACGAAAATGACGTCGCCGCGCTGCCGGGCCACCATGTCGCCCAACACCGCGGTGGCCAGCCGGTTGGCGCCGACCAGGTGTACCTGGATCTGTTCGTCGAACAGTTCGGCGCTGGTCTCGTGGATGCGGCCGGGATACATATCGCCGGCACCGGAAACCAGCACCTCGATCTCACCTAGAGCATCGATGCATTGGGCGACAAACGCTTTCACGGACGCTGCATCGGTGACATCGAGTGGGAAAGCGACCGCTTCGCCGCCGTCGGCCGTTATGTCACGGACTAGGCTTCGCAATTTGTCCATCCGGCGTGCGCCGATGGCCACTGGAAAGCCGCGGTGGGCCAACTCCGTTGCGGTCGCTGCCCCGATACCGGAGGAGGCGCCGGCCACGATGGTGGGCCGCCGCTTCGGGTGGGGCGCAAAACGCGGCATCTACATTGCCGCCTTCAAGGTGACATCGATCGGGAGATTGGCGAAGCCACGCACATTGCTGGAGTGCACCCGCACCGCGTTGGTTTCATCGACCCCGTAGTCGCTGATCCGGTCGAACAGCTCAGTGAGTACCACCCTGGCCTCCATCCGGGCCAGGTGCGCACCGAGGCAGAAGTGGGCCCCGCTGCCGAAACTCAGTAGTTTCGAACCGATATCCCGCCCAATCCGGTACTCGTCGGGGTCATCGAAGACCCGCTCGTCCCGGTTGCCCGCCCCGGGTAACAACAGCACCACATCACCGGCCGGGATCGTGCTGCCGTGCACGGTGAAGTCTTCGGTAGCCGTGCGGGCCAAGATCTGACTGGGGGTGTCGTAGCGCAGCGATTCCTCCACCCACAGCGGGATCCGGGCCGGGTCGGCGAACACCGCAGCCAACTGATCGCGATTCTTATGAGCCCAATACATCGCGGTGCCCAACAGCTTCGTGGTGGTCTCATTGCCGGCGATTACCATCAAGAACAAGAACCCCAGGATCTCCTCGTCGGCCAGCCGGTCGCCGTCGATCTCGGTCTGCAGCAGCGCTGAGGTAAGGTTCTCGCCCGGGCTCTTTTTGAAGTCGGCGATCATTGCGTGGTAGTAGGTCATCAGCTCGACTGACGCCTGGATCGCCGATGGAGGCACATCGGCCACACCTTCGTCGCGGTGCAGTACGCCGTCGGCCAGTTCGCGAACCCGAACCCGGTCGGCTCGCGGCACACCCATCAACTCGGAGATGACGTCCATGGGAAGCTTGGCGGCGAAGTCAGTGATGAAGTCGAAAGAGCAGCGGTCCCCGTCCTGCAGGGCGTCGTCGAGGTGCCCGCGCGCCAACTGCTCGACGCGCGGCTCCAGTTCGCGAATCCGGCGCGGAGTAAACCCTTTGGACACCAGAGTCCGCAGCCGAAGGTGCTGCGGATCGTCCATCGCCAGGATCGACATCACTCGTTGGGCGTGCGGCCCGCGCGAAATGGGATCCAGCGAGACGCCGTCGGCATTGGACAGTATCTCGTTGTTGCGGAACCCGCTCAGTACGTCGCGGTGACGCGACAGTGCCCAAAAATTCAGTTCCTCGTTGCGGTAAACCGGGGCTTCGTCCCGCAGCCGCCGGTAGTAGGGGAACGGGTCCTCGTGGAAGTCGTAGTCGTACGGGTTGAGCACCGGTTCGACCGTCCGCAGGCTCATCGGTCTGCTCCGGTGCTGGCTGGCCCGGTTTTGCGCTTTGCCGCCGAACGGTTGCGAGTGACCGCGTCGCCCGCCGCTGTGCGGCGGACATCTTCGCCGGGTGATTCGAGTATCAGACCGACCACATAGGCCAGCCGGTCGGCGATCTGGTGGTAGCTGAACGCACCGCTGGCAGCGTTGACCAGTGCGCCGAAGAAAGTCATCTCCAGCGCGGACACCATGCGCGGGTCGGCATCGGGCCCGATCGCCGAGGTGATCCGCCGGTGTATCTCCGCGCCGATCCGGTCTCGGACGATGCGGACGGCCGGATCTGCGCCGCCGCTGAGCAGCGCCGTCGTGCACGCAGCCGCGACCTCGGGCTCGTCGGCCACGACCAATGCGAGATGACGCAGCACCTGGTTCACCCGGATGGGCAGTGGATCGTTGACATCGGTGAAGTACGGGACTTGACGCACCAGATCGAGGTACACCTCGGCAATCAGGTGGTTCTTCGATGAGAAATAGGTGTATGCGGTGGCGGGCGCCACCTGCGCGCGAGCGGCCACGGCACGGACGGTGAGGTCCGCGTAGGACTTTTCCCGCAGCATCTCGACTCCCGCCGTTAACACCTTGCGGAAGGTTTCTTCCTGCCGACGCTTCCGCGGCGGGTCAGCGGTAGGGTCATCCGCAGGCGATGTGATCGCTGCCACCGACTCACTGGACACCTGTCCAAATTAGCCGAGGCGGCGACGCTCGGCAAGCTCCCAGGTGCAGGGGAGGCACAACGGTACGGTTGCACCGGCGTCGCTGTGACGGTTAGGGTTCGATTGGGTAATTCCAGACAGTTGTCCATTATTCTGGGGAATGGCAACCGACCGCGGGAGTCACGACATGGCGCTACTGGCCGACGGCATCAGCAAGCTGCTCATCGACGGTCAGCTGGTTGCCGGTGGAGCAGGGTCCTTCGTCACCGTTAATCCGGCTACCGAGGAGGTGCTCGGGGAGGCGGCCAATGCCGATGCCGCCGACATGGATCGCGCCATTCAATCGGCCCGCCGCGCGTTCGACGAAACCGACTGGTCGCACAACATCGAGCTGCGCGTGCACTGTGTCCGCCAGCTGCGTGATGTGCTGCGCGAACATCTCGAAGAGCTGCGCGAACTGACCATTGCCGAGGTCGGCGCGCCGCGGATGTTCACTGCCAGCGCACAGCTCGAAGGACCCATCAATGACCTCGGCTTCTTCGCCAACACCGCGGAAACCTACGGGTGGAACCAGGATCTGGGTGAGGCTGCCCCGCTGGGTATTGCCAGCCGGCGAATCATCACCCGCGAACCCATCGGTGTGGTGGGCGCTATCACTCCGTGGAACTTTCCGCACCAGATCAATCTCGCCAAACTCGGGCCGGCGCTGGCGGCCGGAAACACCGTTATCCTCAAACCCGCTCCCGACACCCCATGGTGCGCTGCCGTCGTCGGTGAGCTGATCGCCGAGGAAACCGACATTCCGCCCGGGGTGGTCAACATCGTCACCTCGACCGATCACACCCTGGGGGCGATGTTGGCCAAGGATCCACGGGTGGACATGATTTCGTTCACCGGTTCGACAGCCACCGGCCGCAGCGTGATGACTGATGCCGCCGCGTCCATCAAGAAGGTGTTCTTGGAACTGGGCGGCAAGTCGGCCTTTGTGGTGCTCGACGACGCCGACCTCGCCGCGGCCAGTTCGGTGTCGGCGTTTTCGGCGTGTGTGCATGCCGGACAGGGGTGCGCCATCACCACCCGATTGCTGGTGCCCCGCTCACGCTATGACGAAGCGGTGGCCGTCGCAGCGGCCACCATGTCGTCGATCAAGCCGGGCAATCCGAGCGACTCCGGGACCGTGTGCGGACCGCTGATCTCGGCACGACAGCGGGATCGAGTGCAGGGTTACCTGGATCTGGCTCTCGCCGAAGGAGGCACATTCGCATGCGGTGGTGGCCGTCCCGCGAATTTTGCTGCCGGATTCTTCATCGAGCCCACAGTGATCACCGGGCTGACCAACGACGCCCGCGTCGCCCGTGAGGAGATCTTCGGCCCGGTGCTCACGGTGATTGCGCACGACGGCGACGACGATGCCATCCGCATCGCCAATGACTCGCCATATGGTCTGTCCGGCACCGTGTTCGGCGCCGACCCGCAACGCGCGGCCGCAGTCGCCTCGCGGTTGCGGGTGGGCACCGTCAACGTCAACGGCGGAGTCTGGTACTCAGCGGACATGCCGTTCGGCGGCTACAAGCAGTCCGGCACCGGCCGGGAGATGGGAGTCGCCGGCTTCGAGGAGTACTTGGAAACGAAAGTCGTTGCGACAGCGGTCGGCTAGCGAGCTTCAAAGACGAATAGGGAAGCGGTAGATGGGACAATTCGACGACAAGGTGGCCATTGTCACCGGATCCGGTGGAGGCATCGGAGAAGCCTACGCGGCGGCGCTGGCTCGCGAGGGTGCCGCCGTCGTGGTCGCCGATATCAATACCGAGGCCGCCGAGGGGGTAGCCAAACAGATCGTTACCGACGGTGGCACCGCGATCGCGGTACCGCTTGACGTGTCGGATCCGCATTCGGCCGAGGCCATGGCGGAGCGCACGGTGGCCGAGTTCGACGGGATCGACTACCTGGTCAACAACGCCGCCATCTTTGGTGGCATGAAGCTGGACACGTTGTTGAATGTCCCGTGGGACTACTACCGGAAGTTCATGAGCGTAAACTTCGACGGTGCGCTGGTGTGTACCCGGGCGGTGTATAAGACCATGCAGAAGCGCGGCGGCGGAGCCATCGTCAACCAGTCGTCAACGGCGGCATGGATTTATGCGAACTACTACGGACTGGCGAAGGCAGGTATCAACGGTCTGACTCAGCAGTTGTCCCGCGAACTGGGTTGGATGAACATCCGGATCAACGCGATCGCGCCGGGACCGATCGACACCGAGGCCAATCGGACGACCACTCCGCAGCAGATAGTCGACCAGATTGTCCAGGGCATTCCGCTGTCCCGTATCGGTACTCCGGACGACCTGGTCGGAATGTGCGTTTTCCTGCTGTCGGACCAAGCATCGTGGATTACCGGCCAAATCTTCAACGTCGACGGCGGACAGATCATCCGGTCATGACCGAGCCGACGCCCAGACTCGGCTATGTCGGGTTGGGCAACATGGGTGCGCCGATGGCTAAGCGGATGATCGACTGGCCGGGTGGGATAACGGTTTTCGACGTGCGAACCGAGGCGATGGAGCCGCTGGCCGAAGCTGGCGCTACCCCGGCCGGCGACCTCGCCGGCGTCGCCGCCGCGGACATCATCAGCGTCACGGTCCTCGATGACAACCAAGTCCGTGACGTCATCGCCGAGCTGTCGGTCAGCGCGAAGCGAGATACCGTCATCGCGATTCACTCGACCATCAGTGACAGCACGGCAGTCGAACTGGCCGACCGACTCAAACCGCGAGGCATCCATATTGTCGACGCGCCGGTTAGCGGGGGTGGCGGCGCCGCGGAGCAGGGTGAATTGGCGACCATGGTGGGCGCCGAGCGTGAGATTTACCACCGGGTCAGGCCGGTGTTCAAGCGGTGGGCGTCGCTGGTCATCCACGCTGGGTTGCCCGGCGCGGGGACCCGGATGAAGCTGGCTCGCAACATGCTGACGTTCAGCTGCTACGCGGCGGCCGGTGAAGCGATGAAACTGGCCGAGGCGGTTGGCCTCGACCTACCAGCACTGGGCCGGGTGGTGCGGCACACCGACGCACTGACCGGCGGCCCCGGGGCGGTCATGATCCGGGATACTGCGGCGGCACTGCCACCGGATCACTTCCTGTATCAGCCGTTCACCCACACGCTCGGGCTTGGTGAGAAGGATCTGAGGCTGGCATTGCGGCTGGGGGAGGCCGCCGGAGTGGAGCTTCCGGTGGCGGAAGTGGCGTTGCGGCAACTGGCCAGCGGTCTGGGCGTGCCGCATCCGTCGGACTGAGGGAGGCGTTCATGGATGAGCTGCGGCGGACCGGCCTGGACAAGATGAACCAGGTCTACGCCTGGGAGATGCCGGACATGCCGGGCGAGTTCTTCGCTTTGACGGTGGACCACCTGTTCGGCCGGATCTGGACCCGGTCCGGGCTTTCCATGCGCGATCGGCGGATGGCGGTGATCGCCGTACTCACCGCGCAGGGGCTGACGGATCTGCTGGAGGTGCAAGTCAACGCCGTGCTGCACAACGAGGAGTTCACCCTCGACGAGTTGCGTGAGTTCGCGGTTTTCATCACCCACTACGTTGGCTTTCCGCTCGGTTCGCAGCTCAACGGGGCGATTGAGCGGGTGGCGGCCAAACATAAGCGGGCCACTGACACTGGCGCGGCCCCGGACCGGAAGGCCAACGTCGAGGACGTGGTCCGCAAGCACACCGGCCACGGACTGGACTAACGCCGCCGCCGGCCCGATAAGGTGGGCCTCGTGCGCGGCGGTGACGACAAAGGGCCAAGGGTTGTCGGGGTACGCCTCCCGATCGGGTGGTGCCGTTGTCCGGTTGCGCGGGAAAGGAGCGGCTCCTATGCGCGTCCTGGTAATCGGTTCGGGTGCGCGCGAACATGCGTTGCTGCTGGCGCTGCGCAAAGACCCCCAGGTTGACCGGTTGGCGATCGCGCCCGGAAATGCCGGCACCGCGAAGATTGCCGACCAGTACGACGTTGACATCGCCTCTGGCGAGGCCGTCGCGCAGCTGGCCCGCGAGATTGGCACCGATCTGGTGGTGATCGGGCCCGAGGTCCCCTTGGTGCTGGGGGTCGCGGACGCCGTGCGGCGGGCCGGGGTCGCCTGCTTCGGCGCCACCTGCGATGCGTCACGGATCGAGGGTTCCAAGGCGTTCGCCAAGGATGTGATGGCCGCTGCCGGTGTCCGCACCGCGCGCACCGAGATCGTGGACAACCCCGCCCATCTGGACGCTGCGCTGGATCGCTTCGGTCCGCCCGCCGGCGAGTGCGCCTGGGTGGTCAAAGATGACGGCCTGGCGGCGGGCAAGGGGGTGGTGGTGACCACCGATCGTGTCGCGGCGCGGGCCCATGCCGCATGCCTGCTCGAGGCCGGGCACCCGGTGCTATTGGAGTCCTTCCTGGAGGGGCCGGAGGTGTCCTTGTTTTGCATTGTCGACGGAGAAACCGTGGTCCCGCTGCTGCCCGCGCAAGACTTCAAACGGGTCGGCGACGGCGACACCGGTCCGAACACCGGCGGTATGGGGGCTTACGCACCAGTGCCGTGGTTGTCGGCGGACATGACCGAGCGGATCGTCGCTGAGATCGTGCAGCCCGTTGCGGCCGAGCTGGTCCGGCGCGGGTGCTGGTTCGCGGGCTTGCTCTATGCCGGGGTGGCGATCACGCCTACCGGTCCGGCGGTCGTCGAGTTCAACTGCCGGTTCGGCGATCCGGAGACGCAGTCCGTGTTGGCGCTGCTGGAGTCACCGCTCGGGCAGTTGTTGTATGCCGCGGCGACCGGGGAGCTGGCCACGTTCGGTGCGCTGCGTTGGCGCGAGGGCGCGGCGGTCACCGTGGTGCTGGCTGCTGAGAACTATCCCGGGCCACCGCGGACCGGCGACGTCATCGTCGGCGCAGACGCCGACGGGGTGTTGCACGCCGGGACAGCACGCCGCGACGACGGCGCGGTGGTGTCGTCCGGCGGGCGGGTGCTGTCGGTGGTGGGTACCGGCGCCGACCTTACCGCAGCCCGAACCGCTGCATACCGGATGCTCGAGTCAATCCGCGTGCCGGGTAGTCATTTCCGATCCGACATCGGTCTGCGGGCCGCGGAAGGCAAAGTACTGGTCTAAAAGCCGGCGGCCTGCCCGTCCCGGCGCGGGTCGCTCACCGCGAGATATCCGTCGTCAAGCCGCCAGATCGCCTGGCAACTACCGAACGGCTGGTAGTCATCGGCGGCCACCAGTTGGTGGCCGCGCTGGCGGAGGTCAGCCAGAGTGGACGTCGGCAAGCCCGCCTCGTAGAGCACTTGGGTGCCTTGGGTCCAGCGGAAACGCGGACCGTCGCAGGCGGCTTGCGGATTTTGGCCCTGGTCCACGATGCGCACCACCAGTTGCAGGTGGCCCTGGGGCTGCATGGTGGCGCCCATCAGTCCGAAACTCATCACCGGAACACCGTCTTTGGTGATGAAGCCGGGAATGATGGTGTGGTAGGGGCGCTTGCTCGGACCGACCTGGTTGGGGTGTCCTGGCGTTGCCACGAAGTCGGCACCGCGATTTTGCAGCGCTATCCCGGTGCCGGGCACCACGACACCGGAGCCGAACCCGGCGTAATTGGACTGGATCATCGAAACCATCGCGCCCGCTGCGTCGGCGGTGGTGAGCAACACCGTCCCGCCGCCGGGAACGCCGGCGGTGGTCGGTTTCGCCCGCTTTCGGTCGATCAGCGCCGCTCGCTGCCGCAGGTAGTCCCGGTCCAGCAGCTGCTCGGGACGGACCGGCATGTGGTCGATGTCGGCAACGTAGGCTTGGGCGTCGGCGAAAGCGAGTTTTATGGCTTCGATTTGCAGGTGCAGGCTGTCCGCGGAGTCCGCCGGGGTCGACGCCATGTCGAATTGCTCGAGGATGCCCAGAGCGACCAGCGCCACGATGCCCTGACCGTTCGGCGGGATCTCGTGAACGGTGTAACCGCGGTAGTCGCCGCTGATGGTGCCGACCCAGTCAGCGCGGTGCGCGGCGAGGTCACTGGCCCGCATCGCACCGCCGTTGGCGGCCGAATGTGCCTCGAGCTTCGTTGCCAACTCACCCTGATAAAACGCCGTTCCGCGAGTTGCCGCGATCATCTCCAGCGTGGTCGCATGATCGGGAAACCTGACCAGCTCCCCGGCTTTCGGTGCTCGACCGCCCGGCATGAACACTTCCGCGAAACCCGGCTGCGCCTCGAACGCCGGAACCTGCGCCGCCCACTGTGCGGCCACCATGGGCGAGACCAGGAAGCCGTTGCGGGCGTAGGCGATCGCCGGTTCGAATAGTCGTTCAAACCGCAGTCTGCCGAACTTGGCGTGCAGTTCGGACCAGGCCGAGACCGCACCGGGGACGGTGACTGAATTCCAGCCGAGCGCTGGAATACCGCTGGCGCCGAAGTACTCCGGCGTCCATGCTGCGGGCGAGCGCCCGGATGCATTGAGCCCGTGCAATGCCTTGCCGTCCCAGACGATGGCGAAGGCATCCGACCCGATGCCGTTGGATACCGGTTCCACGACAGTCAGTGCGACCGCGGCGGCGATTGCCGCGTCGACCGCGTTGCCGCCGTCGGCGAGCATCTGCAGGCCCGCCTGGGCGGCAAGCGGTTGCGAGGTGCACACCACGTTGCGGGCCAGCACGGGTGTGCGCGGCCAGGGGTAGGGCAGGTCCCAGGAGAACGGGACGCTCATGTCGGTGTGCCGAAACCGCTCCGGCTGGCTGAGAAGTCCGAAAGCAAGCCGGTCAGGTAAGCCGTGTCGCTGCGACTAAGCGGTGCGCCAGGCCGGTGCACACAAGTCACCGAACCGCCTTCTTCCGGCTGGAGGATCGCCACCCGGCCAGCGTAAGGCTTGGAGCCGAGGCAATTTCAGACAAGGGCGCGGCATGCCGCGGACAATCGGGGTTTGCTACGCCACCAGCAGCGGCGCGATCCAGGTCAGCTCGGCGGGTAGCTGCGCACTCCAAAACGATGGATCGTGCCCGCCGGGCGAGAATCCGCCCGCCGGCGGGTTCGGCAGGGTAGCGATGAACTCCTTGGTCGCCGAGTAGAACGGATCGTTGTTGCCGCAGTCCACCCGGATCGGGATGGCAGCCAGTGCCGGTCGGTCGAACACCGAGTTCGCCGCCCAATCGTCTGCGCCGTCAAATGCCCCCGGCGCAGTCGCCGACGGCGACAGCCACAGCGCCGGACTGACCGCGCAGATAGCCGCGGTCCGGTCGGCTCCCAAGCGCGATCCGAGCAGCAACGCGCCGTAGCCGCCCATCGACCAGCCCAGGAACGCCACCCGGGAGGTGTCCAGATCGTGGTCGGCAAGCAGCGGAATCAGCTCGTCGAGCACCATGGCGCCGGAGTCCTCACCGGAGGACCGCTGGTGCCAGTAACTTCCGCCGCCGTCCACCGCCACCACCGCAAAGGGCGGCAGGCCCGCATCGACGGCCTCGGCCAAGCCTTGCTCAACGCCACCGGCCATCACCGTCGCCGCGTCGCTACCTTTGCCATGCAATGCGATCACCGGCCGCAGCGCGGTGGTTTGGCCGGGCGGACGAGCGATCGCCCAGTTGGTGGCGACGCCGCCACGAGCCGCTGACACGAACGACCCGGTGGCCATGGTCGGCGCTGCCGGTGCGGACAGCACCGGAACCGGTTCGGTAACGGGCGGCGCCAGGGGTATCCCGGTCCCGGTCATCGACAGCTCGGAGGCGGTGGGCGGGCCCGCCCGGCTGCGCGACGGTCCCCGCAGGCCGACGCCGGTGGCACCGATCGCCGCGCTGACGCCAATGCGCAGCAGCGCACGCCGGCTCAGGTCGGGCATGCCGGTCATGATATGCGCGGCTCTGTTCGGTAGCCGGCGTGCCTGCCCCGTCCCGCACCGGCCACCGTTTCGTTTGTCCGAAACGCCAATGCGACACCATCCTGCCTGGCAGCATGACTAGGCGTGACGGCAGCGGTAACCCCCAAAGGGGAGCGTCGACGGTACGCGCTGGTCACCGCTGCCGCCGAGTTGCTCTGCGAGGGCGGTTTCGACGCGGTGCGCCACCGTGCGGTGGCACGGCGGGCCGGCCTGCCGCTGGCGTCCACTACCTACTATTTCTCGTCGCTGGACGATCTCATCGCCAGCGCGGTCGAACATATCGGCATGCTGGAAGTAGCTCAGCTTCGGGCCCGTGTCGCCAGTCTGTCTCGGCGGCGCCGCGGCGCCGAAACGACCGCGGACATGCTGGCCGACCTGCTGGTCGGTGATGTGGCCGGACCGCGTCTCACCGAGCAGCTGATCTCCCGTTACGAGCGGTACATTGCGTGCGCCCGGCTCCCCGCGCTGCGCGGTATCCAGCGCCGGATCCTGCGTCAGCGTTCGGACGCGGTCGTCGAGGCCATCGAGCGGTCCGGCCGCATGGTACGGTTCGAGATGTTGTCCGCCCTGGTGTCCATGGTGGACGGGGCGGTGGTCGCTGCGCTGGTGGACGATGGGCAAGGCCCACGAGACGCCGCCCGGGCCACACTGATCGACGTCATCGACGTGTTGGCACCGGTTGACCGCCGCGCGGTGTCGGCGTGATACGCCAGCCGCTGACCGTCGAAACACCGCCGGTATTGAGCCGCCCAGTCGTCCTCGGCGGTAACGCGGCTGCAAAGATCAACCGATGACCATGGCTGTCGGGCGAGGGATCGCCGACATCACCGGCGAAGCCGCTGAGTGCGGCATGCTCGGCTATGGGAAGGCGGATCAGCGCACCACCGGCATCCACCTGCGGCTGCGCGCACGGGCTTTTGTGTTCGCCACCGGCACCGACGGCGACACCGAACGTGTCCTGCTGGTGGTCGCCGAGTTGCCGCTGCCGATGCAAAGCGTCACCGACGAGGTGCTCGCCCGGCTCGAGCAGGCGTTCGGGCCTCGGTACACCGCGCGCAATACACTCATCACCACCACCCACACCCATGCCGGGCCGGGCGGCTATTGCGGGCATCTGCTGTACAACCTGACCACCAGCGGCTTCCGGCCGGCGACCTTCGAGGCGATCGTGGCCGGCATCGTGGAGTCGGTGCAACGAGCCGATGCCGATCTGGCCCCGGCCGAGGTGATGCTGTCGCACGGCCAGCTATCTGATGCGAGCACCAACCGGTCACCGAGCGCGTTCGCCCGGAATCCGGAGTCGGACCGGGCGGTTTTCCCGGCCGGCATCGATCCGCAAACCACCCTGCTGCGCATCGACCGAGACGGTCGGCCGGTGGCAGCGGTCAACTTCTTCGCCACCCACGGCACCAGCATGACCAACCGCAACACCCTCATCTCCGGCGACAACAAGGGCTACGCCGCCTACCACTGGGAGCGCCTGATCGAAGGCGTTGATTATCTGGCTGACCAGCCCGAGCGCTCACCCGGATTCATCGCCGCCTTCGCCCAGACCAACCCCGGCGATATGAGCCCGAACATCAACCGCCGCAACGGTATCGGACCGACCCAGGACGAAATCGAAAACACCCGCATCATCGGCTTGCGGCAGTACCGCGCCGCCGCTGCGCAACTGGCGGACGGCTCGCCGATCGGCGAGACGGTCGACGCCCGGATGGTGTATGTGAACATGAGCAAGGCAAGCGTCGGAACGGAATTCAGTCCGGACCACCGAGAGCACCGCACCGGTCGTCCGATGGTGGCCGCGGCAGCGCTGGCCGGTACCGACGACGGCATCGGATTCCGGGGTTTCCATCAGGGCCGCAACCCGGTGTGGGACACCGCATCGTCGGCGCTGTACCGGGTCAGCCCGAAGCTGCGGGACCAGCACGCGCCCAAGGGCCTGGTGGCGCCGGGCAGTCTGTTCAACCGGATAACGCCGTTCGTGCAGGAACGGGTGCCGGTCCAGTTGATCCGCATCGGGCGGCTGTACCTGATCGGTATCCCGGGCGAGCCGACGATCGTGTCCGGGTTGCGGCTGCGCCGCGTGGTAGCCGCCGTCGTCGGAGCGGAGCTAGCCGATGTGCTCTGCGTGGGCTACAGCAACGCCTATATCCACTACATCACCACTCCCGAGGAGTACCTCGAACAACGCTACGAGGGCGGAAGCACCCTGTTCGGCCGCTGGCAGCTTCCGATGCTGGAGCAAACCGTTGGCGGACTGGCAACCGCCATGCGCGACGGGTTGCCGGTTGCGCCCGGTGGACGGCCAGCGGCCGCCACCCGCACCAGCTGGCTGCGTAACGCTCGTCCCGACACCGGCGAGTTCGGCAGAGTGCTCACCGAACCGCACCCGGTCTACGCCGCAGAACAGACGGTGCGGGCAGTGTTCGAAAGCGCCTACCCCAACAATGACCTGCACCGAGGCAGCACCTACCTGGAGGTGCAGCAGCACCGCGACGACGCCGGCTGGGTGCGGGTGGCCGACGACGGCGACTGGGCCACCACGTTCCGATGGCAACGGCGGGGCCGGGCCGGCTCGCTGGCCACCGTCGAGTGGGCCATCCCCAACGACGCCGCGCCCGGTCGATACCGGATCATCCACCACGGCACGGCCCGGCGCGCCGACGGAACTTCGCTGCCGTTCAGCGGTGCGACGCGCGCCTTCACTGTCGGCGACGCGGCGGCTGAACCGAACCGTCAGTGATGCCCGCCAGGTCGGCGGGCAGCGTCGGCGTGACGATGTAGCCGGTGTCGAAGTCGCCGTAGATCGTGACGTCGCCAGGACGCCGCTCGGCGTATAGCGCCACATAGGCGCACACCACCGCGTCGACCGGATCCTCGGCGCGGCGCAGCTGACTCTTCTGTGTCGCGGCCTTCGCCTGTCGGCGTAACCGGATCCAGTCCGGGTGGCCGGTGACCCGCAGCGGCACCGGCGCGTCGGCGAGTCGCTCGATCGCACCCATCAGCCGCTGCAGCTCAGCGGCAAGCCGTCCGAGGTCACGACCCGGTTTCGCCTTGTACTTCAAAGTGCGTGGCAGCCGGAACAGCGCCACTGTCGCCGGATGCGGGTAGACCTCGATGGCGCGTCGCGCCGCGGTGGACGCCGGATCCATGTCCAAGCCGAGCGACGTGGCCAACCGAGCGCCGCGGGGTAGCCGGGCGAACTCCGGCCTGCCAGTATTGGTTGGGAGTGCGCCGGCCTCGAACCGGCGGAAGTCTCGACTCAGCGCGGCTTCGGCGGGTCGCTGCCCGGTCGGGTTGGTCACGATCAGCGGCGCATCGATGCCGACCAGACAATCGCCGGCCAGATAGGGCCGTAGCCTTTCGGTGATGTCCGCATCGCCGGTGGCCGTACCGAGGTGCACCAGGTCGCCGTCGCGGTCGACCACAGCGATGCCGGTCGGGCTGCGTTCGCCCCACGCCAGGTCAACGCCGACGAAGTACATCTGCTTACTGTGCCGCACTCGCCGGGTAGGTCGACCGTAAGCTGTCTGGTTGTGAGCATCCCCGACGTGCTGGCCGGCCGCTACGCCAGCACCGCGATGACCGGGATCTGGTCGCCGCGCGCCAAAGTCGTCGCCGAGCGTCGGTTGTGGTTGGCGGTGCTACGAGCCCAGATCCAGCTGGGGGCGGCGGTCCCTGAACGGGTGCTCGCCGACTACGAAAAGGTCCTCGACGACGTCGACCTGGTGTCGATCGAAGCTCGGGAACGGAGCCTGCGCCACGACGTCAAGGCCCGCATCGAGGAGTTCAACGAACTCGCCGGTCATCAGCATGTGCACATGGGGATGACCAGCCGTGACCTGACCGAGAACGTCGAACAGTTGCAGATCCGCCAATCGCTGTTGCTGATTCACGACCGCGGAGTAGCGGTGGCGGCGCGGCTGGCCGAGCGGGCGGTGGAATACCGCGACCTGGTGATGGCCGGACGCAGCCACAACGTCGCCGCCCAAGCCACCACCCTGGGCAAGCGGTTCGCCTCGGCTGCGCAGGAAATGTTGATCGCGCTGACCCGGCTGCGCGAGCTGATCGAGCGCTATCCGCTGCGGGGTATCAAAGGACCGATGGGCACCGCACAGGACATGTTGGACCTGTTCGGCGGCGACCGCACCAAACTGGCCGAGCTCGAGCGACGGGTCGCTGAATTATTGGGCTTCACAACAGTTTTGGTCAGCGTCGGGCAGGTCTACCCACGTTCTCTGGACCACGACGTGGTGTCCGCGCTGGTGCAGTTCGGCGCGGGTCCGTCGTCGCTGGCGCACACCATCAGGCTGATGGCCGGCCACGAGCTGGTCACCGAAGGTTTCGCGCCGGGACAGGTCGGCTCGTCGGCGATGCCGCACAAGATGAACACCCGCAGCTGCGAGCGGGTCAACGGTCTGCAGGTGGTGTTGCGCGGGTACGCCGCGATGGTGGCCGAACTGGCGGGCGGGCAGTGGAACGAAGGCGACGTGTTCTGCTCGGTGGTGCGCCGGGTGGCGTTGCCGGATGCGTTCTTCGCCGCCGACGGTCAAGCCGAGACGTTTTTGACAGTGCTCGATGAGTTCGGCGCCTACCCGGCGATGATCGGCCGGGAGCTGAACCGCTACCTGCCGTTTCTGGCCACCACCAAAGTACTGATGGCTGCGGTACGGGCCGGCATGGGCCGCGAAGAGGCGCATCGGGTGATCAAGGAGCACGCCGTCGCGGTGGCGTTGGCCATGCGGGAACGAGGTGCCGAACCAGATCTGGTGGACCGGTTGGCGACCGATCCGCGGCTGCCGCTGGACGCCGCGGCGCTACACGCCGCGCTGGCCGACAAGCACGCGTTCGCCGGCGCCGCCCGGGACCAAGTCGACGAGGTGGTCACGGCAGTGGATGAGCTGGTCGCCCGCTACCCGGATGCGGCCAAATACCGCCCGGCTGCGATCCTGTAGTGCCATGACGGCTTCGGCGGCACGATCGAGTGCTCTTCACCAGATCGACTTCACCGATTTGGGTAACTTCGCCAACGGGTTTCCACACGACCTGTTCGCCGTCCACCGTCGGGTGGCGCCGGTGTTCTGGCACGAGCCGACCGAACACACCCCGGACGGCGAGGGGTTCTGGTCGGTGGCTACCCACGCCGAAACCCTCGAGGTGCTCCGCGATGCGGAGACCTATTCGTCGGTGACCGGCGGTGCTCGGCCATACGGCGGCACCGTGCTGCAGGATCTGGCGGTCGCCGGCCAGGTGTTGAACATGATGGACGATCCCCGGCACGCCCAGATCCGCAAACTGGTCAGCTCCGGGATGACGCCGCGGATGATCCGCCGGGTGGAGGACGACCTGCGCGGTCGGGCTCGCCGACTGATCGACGCCGTCGAACCGGGCGTGCCGTTCGATTTCGTGGTCGACATCGCAACCGAGTTGCCGATGCAGATGATCTGTATCCTGCTGGGCGTCCCGGAGTCCGACCGGCACTGGCTGTTCGAAGCGATCGAGCCGACTTTCGACTTCGGGGATTCCCGTGCGGCGGTTGTCTCGTCGCTGTCGGTCGAGGACGCCGGATCGCGAATCTACAACTTCGGGCAGGAATTGATAGCCAGCCGGCGAGCCGCGCCGACCGACGACATGCTGTCGGTGGTCACGAACTCTATCGACCCGACGCTGTCCGATCTGGAGCTGTACTTGTTCTTCAGTTTGTTGTTCAGCGCAGGCGCGGACACCACCCGCAACGCGATTGCCGGCGGGCTGCTGGCGCTGTCCGAGCATCCCGACCAATTACGGTTGCTGCAAGCCGATTTAGGTCTGATGCCAACCGCGTTCGAGGAAATCATCCGCTGGACGTCACCGTCGCCGTCGAAGCGGCGTACTGCCACCCGGGATGCCGTCTTGGCCGGCCACCCGGTCCAGACCGGTCAGAAAGTCCTGGTGTGGGAGGGCTCGGCCAACCGCGACGAGGCCGCGTTCGACCGTGCCGACCAATTCGATATCACCCGAAAGCCCAATCCGCACATCGGGTTCGGCCACGGTGTGCATTTCTGCCTGGGTGCGCACCTGGCCCGGTTGGAACTGCGGGTGCTGTTCGAAGAACTGCTCACCCGCTTCGACGACGTGCAGGTGGTGGCACCGGTCGAATGGGCCCGCAGTAACCGGCACACCGGCATCCGACACATGATGGTGGAACTGCGCGGCGCGTCGTGATCGTCCGGGCGTGTCAGGTCGGACCGGCACCGGACATCTTCGCAGCGGTGATGGCGACCGGGATACTGTCGGTCGGCGCACGCAATCACTACTACCGCTGGATCGGCGACGTGCTCGGCGGGTTAGCGGCCGTCGGCCTGGCGGTGTTGGTGCTGTTAGTGGCGGCCACCGCCGTGTCGGGCCGGCTTGGTTGGGACCTTCACGATCCTGATGTCACATTGCGGCTGTGCACCTTCGTGGCCGCGTGCGCGGTGCTCGACGCCCGGCTGATCATGCACCCCGTGGTGGTACGCAGCCTCGCGGTGACGGCCCTGTCGGTGTGGCTGGTGCTGCTGGGGTTGACGGTTCGAAACATGGCGACCCGGCGCTGGGCGGCGCTGCGGGATCGAGCGCACGGTGCCTGGGAACTGGGCAGCGTGGGCACGTCGGGCCTGGCGGTGGTGGCCGCCGCGGTGGCGCACCGCACTGGTGAGCGCGTGTGGCTGGTAATCGCGGTGCCGATCTGGGTGCTGGCCATCGCGGCCTACGGGCTGATGACGGGGCTGATTCTGTGGCGGACTTTTGCCGAGCGCGGGGAAGGCCAGGGATTCGAACCGGACGATTGGATCTTGATGGGGGCGGCGGCAATCGCCACGCTGGCCGGTGACCGCATCCACGCCGTGGCCCCGGAGTGGTTGGCCGGTCCGGTGCGCGCCGTCACCGTCGTCACCTGGCTGGTGGCCAGCCTGTGGATACCGCCACTGATCTATTTCACGCTGCATCGAGTAAACGTACGGCCGGGGATATTGCAGTTCGCCGGGGTGTGGTGGGCATTGGTGTTCCCGTTGGGCATGTACTCGGTGGCCACTCACGCCACCGGCACCGAACTGGAAGCGACGTCAATGCAGACGGTTTCGCTGGTGTTCTTCTGGAACGCGTTGGCGGCGTGGTTGATTGTGGTGCTGGCTGGCCTGCTGCGCGTCCGCCGGGTAGTGACGCGACGTTAGGTGCTGGCTCAGCGCGTCCCGGTGCGGCCGCGGCCGGTCAGCCTGGCCCAGACCCACGTCAACGGGACGTCTCGGCCGGTCGCAAGATACTCCACCGTGGTCGGATAGTGGCAGACCTCGCGTACCTGCGACAGCCCGTCGGGTTTGCCGACCAGCAACACCTGATCGCCCACCACCAGGGCAGTGTCCTCGGCCGGCATGAACCTGGGTTGGCCATGACGGACAACGACCAAGGCGGCCAGCGGCAGCGTCGCCTCGCGGTCATCGGGCCGGCGCATCAGGTCCGCAAGGGTCAGGGTCTTGTCACGTTGCAACCAGTCCGCAATGGCCGGCGCCTCCCGGGGCGACAGTGTGATGACTTCCCGCTGGGGGGTGTGCCGTCCGCAGCGGTCCTGCAGGTGGTCACGCACTTCGGTGGCCCACTGCTCGTCGCGCCGGAAGGCGTGCTCGACGAAGCTCCAGAACACCGGGGTGAGGGTCCGGGCCAAGACCTCGCGGGCGACGAGTTCGGTTGCGATGTACACCGAGTCGATCTGCAGGGCATCGAGCAGCGCCTTCTTGGCGTTGGTCTGCTGGCGGACCACGAGATAGACATCGGGATTGGCGAGCCTGGCCCGCTCGGCCAGGGCGATGTTCGTGGTGTCGTCGCGGGTACCGGCGACGAATCCGACCGCGTCCGAGACATCCGGGTCACCGGCGGCCGGGTCGGCGAGGTCGACCGCCAGCCCGCTGGCGGTCAGGTCGGCGACCACGTCGCGGCCGAACCCGCTGCCGGCACAGACCACCCATCGCCCGTTGGCCAGCCCTCGACGTAGCGGCGGCAACTCATCTTCATCGTTGTCCATCAGCCAGCGCAGCAACTGGTTGTTGACCGGACGGTGGACCGACAACGCGAGGTAGTCGCCGAACCGGTCGCCGGGGTTGATCACCGCTGACGGTGCGAAGTGCTCGATGCGGTCCTGGATCTGTTGGTCGGTACAGCGGGCCAGGACCGGCACCTCGGGCCGTAGCAGCGACACCGTCATCACCACCGCGAGGTTGGCCTCGTCGTCGTTCGTCAAGGCGAGGACACCCTCACAGTCGGGATGCGCGAGGCCGGCCATGCCGAGCACCGCCGGTATGGCGCAGTCGCCCTCGACTGCCGGGACGTCGAAACTCAGTTGCTCGGACACCACCGACTGGATTCTGTCTTCTTGCTTGTCGATGACGACGAATCGGCGCCCGCGTTTGTCGAGTTCGACGCCGACGACCCGGCCGGCATGGCCGTATCCGGCCACGATGTGGAAGGGTTCGACCATCCGGCGGACCTGACGGCGGAACCGCTGGGCCGCGATGGCATCCTGAAAAGTGGTGTCGTTGATCAGGGTGAAGAAGCCGCCGATGGCGTAAGCCCAGCTGATGACGACCAGGTAGATCGACATGGACAGCCACATCCGCTGCGGGTAGCTGAAGGCATGCGGTATCTCGCTGTAGCCGACCGTCGTCAAGGTGATGGTCATCTGGTAGAACGCGTCGAAGACGGTCAGCCGGTACGGGTTCCCCTGCGCATCGATGCCCGGCATCAGCATCAGCCCGATAGTGCAGATGCTGAATGTGGTGATCACGACGATGAACGGCGCCCGCATCCGCCGCATGAACAGGAAAATGACATCGGTCGTCGGCACCTGGGTCGGAACGCGGATCGGCTTGCGTCGCCGCTTCGGTCGCCGCTGGGTCCAAAACTGAAGCAGGTGCACCGGGTTCGGCATCGGCTAACTGCGGCTATCGGCGTCTAAATGATGCCGTCTCGACCACGAGAAGGGTGACGGACACGATATTGGCCAGCAGCGCTCCGCCGGACAGCGAAACCACGCTCGCCGTGGCATGCCGGTCCAGTCCGTGGATCGACACCTGGGTGGCATAGACCCACATCGCCGCCGCGGCAGCCAACTGGAGCAGCGCGACCAGGCTGGTGGCGAGGTGAACTGCCCCCAGCTGGGTGCGGTCACCGAACTTCAGGATGGCGCTGATGAAGGTGACGATGAGGGCCAGGAACAGCTCCCAGGGGTTGTGGATGACCGGGTCGCCGACGTCGCCGACGAAGAAGCCGAAGTTCAACGTCGCGGCCAGCAACACAAAGAAGCCGAAAACCACCTTCTCGAGGTTCACACCGGCAGCCTAGCTGGCCGCGGTCCACCCGGTTCGGCAATGCCGGCTTGCCTTGGTCAGCAGCATGTTTCGACAGGACCGCAGTCCTAATCTGCGCGGTGGCGTCGGGCCAGCCCGACGGACCGCAGTTCCATGCCGACTAGGCCGCGGATCACGGTCGGATCCCCGTGGCGCCAGCCGGCGACCGGATCGGGGCTTACGGCGGTGAGTTTGCGCAACGGCCGGTTGCTCAGGGCGCGCAGTGCCAGCAACTGTTCGCCAGCGGCGGTGGCGGCCAGAGCGAGCGCCGCCCGCTTGCGGCGGAAGAACCGCAGCCGCAACACCAGCCAGGGCATCGCCAGCGCGGCAATCGGCGGCGCAGCGACCGCGATTGCCAGGACCACCGCCAGCCAAGTGGCGGTGGTGTTGAGGTCGTGCCCAGCGCCGGCGATATCCAACGCAGCGGCACTGGCGCCGGTCAACGGCTTGCTGATGGTGTCGCCGACCAATGGAAGATGGCTGGCGCTGGTGCCCGCCGATTCCAGGTTTCCGGCGACGCCGCGCGCACCGGATTCCACTTGCCGGCCGACGCCGGCGATCGTCGAAATCGCGGTGTGCACGGCCAAACCAACCAGCACCCAGACGAACGTCCAGCCGGCGATCACCGCATCGCTGAGCAATTGGGCCAGCAGCCGGCCCGGAGTGGTGGCATAGGGAACAAAGCGCGATCTCATGGATTTGATCCCAGCACACGCCGTGCTCCCTTTAGTGACCGCGCCGACCCGGCGCCCGGGACGCCGGGACTGCCCGCCGGCGAGCTTCTCACCCGATACGCAGACTCGAAACGCTACGTTGACGACTTAGTGGGTCGGCGACCACCGATTCCTATTAGGCTGGCCCAATGTCGCGTCCCGCACTCTCCGACTATCAA
>CAZPZQ010000018.1:0-17621 GCA_964590745.1 uncultured Mycobacterium sp.
TCGAGTCGATGGTGCTGATCTCGCTGGTCTCCCTCGACGTGCTGCTGTTCTACGTCTTCTTCGAGGCGATGCTGATCCCGATGTACTTCATGATCGGCGGATTCGGCAAGAATGTGGGCCGGTCCCGGGCGGCGCTGAAGTTCCTGCTCTACAACCTGTTCGGCGGGCTGATCATGCTGGCCGCCGTGATCGGCGTTTACGTGGTGACCGCCCAGCACGGCGGTACCGGCACCTTCGACTTCCGCGAAGTGGTCGCCCTGTTCTCACCCGAGTCCACGGCAGTCGACCCCACGGTGCTCAAGGGTCTGTTCTTGGGCTTCATGTTCGCGTTTGCGATCAAGGCTCCGTTGTGGCCGTTCCACCGCTGGCTGCCGGACGCCGCGGTGGAGGCCACGCCGGCGACCGCGGTGCTGATGATGGCGGTAATGGACAAGGTGGGCACCTTCGGGATGCTGCGCTATTGCCTCCAGATGTTCCCGGACGCGTCGATCTATTTCCGGCCCGCGATCATCGCGTTATCCGTCATCGCCGTGGTCTACGGCGCAATGGTGGCCATCGGCCAACCCGACATCATGCGATTAATCGCCTACACCTCGATCTCGCATTTCGGGTTCATCATCTTGGGCATCTTCGTGATGACCAACCAGGGCCAGAGCGGTTCCACGCTGTACATGGTCAACCACGGGCTGTCCACCGCAGCGGTGTTCCTCATCGCCGGCTTCCTGATCTCGCGGCGCGGCGGCAACCGGTCGATCGCAGCGTACAGCGGGGTGCAGAAAGTAGCCCCGGTGCTGGCCGGGACATTCCTGGTCGGCGCGATGGCCACCTTGGCGCTGCCCGGGCTGGCGCCGTTCATCAGCGAATTCCTGGTCTTGCTGGGCACATTCCCCCGGTACTGGCTGGCGGCGGTGATCGGCACCACCGCCGTCGTGCTGTCGTCGATCTACATGCTCTGGCTCTACCAACGAGTCATGACCGGCCCGGTCAGCCACGGCAATGAACGACTCCGCGACCTGGTGCCCCGTGAGGTCGTCGTGGTCGCACCGCTGATGGCGCTGCTGCTGTTCCTCGGCTTCTACCCCAAGCCGGTGTTGGACATCATCAACCCCGGGGTCGACCACACGATGACCACGATCGGCCAAACCGACCCGATCCCGTTGACCGCTGAGGGGGCACGGTAAACATGCCCACACCGCACATCGATTACGACCTGCTGCTGCCGATGCTGATCGTCTTCGGCGCGGCGGTGACCGGTGTTCTGTTCGAGGCGTTCGTGCCGCGCCGAGCCCGTTATCTCACCCAGGTGCTGTGGTCCGCCGGTGCGCTCGTCGCCGCGTTCATCGCCGTGGTCGCGCTGGGCTTTGAGCTGTCGGCGCCCGGACATACCGCTGTGCTGGGCTCGGTGGCGATCGACCGGCCCACCCTGATCCTGCAGGGCGCCATCTTGCTGACCGGGCTGATGACCGTCTTCTTGATCGCCGAGCGTAGCCTCGGTGCCGCTCCGCCCGCGCCGGACGGGCCGGGTGCTGCCGTCGCACCGGCCACCGACCCCCGCCCGGCCATTCTGGATTCCTTCACCCCGCAGGCATCGGCGATGCCGGGTGGCGCCATCGAGCTGCAAACCGCCCGCGCCGGAGTGATCCAGACCGAAGTGTTCCCGCTGATGCTGCTGTCCATCGGCGGCATGCTGGTCTTCCCCGCCGCGAACGACCTGCTGACCATGTTCGTTGCGCTGGAAGTGCTCTCGCTGCCGTTGTATCTGATGTGCGGGCTGGCCCGGCACCGCCGGCTGTTGTCGCAAGAGGCCGCGCTGAAATACTTTCTGCTGGGGGCATTCTCGTCGGCACTGTTCCTTTACGGTATCGCGCTGCTCTACGGTGTCACCGGTTCGTTCTCGGTGCCGGATATCGGCGCGGCACTGACCGGGCACAGCGCAGATGCGATGGCCCTGATCGGTGCCGGCCTGGTGCTGGTCGGCCTGTTCTTCAAGACCGGAGCGGTGCCGTTCCACTCCTGGATCCCCGACGTATACGTGGGAGCCCCGACACCGATCACCGGCTTCATGGCGGCCGCCACCAAAGTCGCAGCCTTCGGCGCGCTGCTGCGCATCGTCTACGTCGCCCTGCCGGCGCTGCATGATCAGTGGCGACCACTGCTGTGGACGATCTCCATCCTGACCATGGTGGTCGGCACCATCGCCGCCATCACCCAGAACGGCATCAAACGGATGCTGGCCTACTCGTCCATCTCCCACGTCGGGTTTATCCTGACCGGCCTGCTCGCCGGCGTACCGTCGGGTATTTCGTCGACGCTGTTCTACCTGATCGCCTACACCTTTATGACGGTGGGCGCCTTTGCGATCGTGAGCCTGATCCGGCGCGCCAGCGGCGAAGAAGAATTGGACCTGACCAGGTGGGGCGGAGTCGGCCGACGTTACCCCTTGGTGGGGGCGCTGTTTGCGCTGTTTCTGGTGTCGTTCGCGGGGATTCCGTTGACCGGTGGCTTCGTCGGTAAGTTCGCTGTGTTCAAGGCGGCCGCCGAAGGCGACGCGGTGCCGCTGGTGATCATCGGTGTGGTGATGAGCGCCGTCGCCGCCTACTTCTACTTCCGGGTGATCGTGTTCATGTTCTTCACCCAGACGCCCGCCGACCCGCCGCGCCTGGTGGTCCCGGGCGTGTGGAACAGAGCTGCGATCGCGGTGTGCGCGGTGATCACCATCGTGCTGGGTGTCATCCCGGGACCGGTGCTGGATATGGTCGACGCCGCAACGCGATTCGTCGTCTAAGGCTCGCCGGCGCCTATATCCCGCCGCGTTTTGGCGAGTTGTGCACAGTTGGGGTTTCGTCCACAGATTGGACCGCACTAGCCGTTCCCACGGCATCATGTCGGGGGTGGTTTTTAGCGTCGGGGCATGGGTTCAGCACTGAGCGCCGAGGCGGCACGCGAACGTATTCGCGCTGCTTTGGACGCTATTGATGCCGCCCACAACATGCTGCGGGAAACGTCATCGGACATGGTGGGCAACGATTTCCGGGTTGATGTCGCCGAGCGGCTGGAAACCCAAGTCCGCACCAACCGCGGGTTGATGTACCGGATCTTCGCCGAGTTGGCCGACCCGCCCGATGACACCGCCACCCCCAGTTCGGTGCGCAGCGCATTATGGACCCGGCTGCACATCACCCCGGCCGAGATCACCCGCCGCTGCAAACTAGCCGTGCGCATCCGCCCCCGCCGCACCCTCACCGGCGCCGTGATCCCACCGGAGCTACCCGAACTGGCCGACGCGGTGCAAGCCGGAGCGGTCGGCGACGACCACATCCGCGCCATCTGCCACGCCGTCGACGTCCTCCCGGCGAAGGTCTCACCCGAGCAGGTGCAGCAGACTGAACGCACCCTGGTGCACCACGCCCGAGCGCTCGACGCCGCCATCGTCACCCGACTCGGCCAACGCATCGCCGACTATCTCAACCCCGACGGGTTGTTCACCGACGACGACCGGGCCCGCCGCCGCAGTGTCCAGCTAGGTGCCCAAGGCCCCGACGGCATGTCGAAGCTGACCGGGCTACTCGACCCCGAAACCCGTGCCTACCTCGAAGCCGTCATCGCCGCGGTCCGGCCCGGCCGCCACCAACCCGAACACCACGCCGACGGCGCGGCCACCGACCCGCACGCACCCGACCGCCGCACGTCCGCCCAGCGCTGTCACGACGCGGTCAAACTCGCCCTGAAAACCGCGATCGCCTCCGGCGGGCTGGGCAGCCACCGGGGCCATCCGGTCACCGTCGTGGTCACCACCACGTTGAGCGAACTCAACCAGGCCGCCCACGCCGGCACCGACCCCACCGCACCGATGCCGGCCCCGGCCCACACCGGCGGCGGATCCCGGCTCCCGATGCGCGATCTCATCCGGCTGGCCACCGACGCGATCCACTACCTGGCCGTGTTCGACGACCACCTCAAACGCCCGCTGTATCTGGGCCGGCAAAAGCGCATCGCCACCGCCGACCAACGCCTCATCTGCTATGCCCGCGACCGCGGCTGCACCCGGCCGCACTGCCTGGTACCCGGCTACTACTGCGAAGTCCACCACTCCCCGGGCTGGCGCAACGGCGGCCGCACCAACGCCGACGAACTGCACTTCGCCTGCGGCCACGACCACAGCGACACCCAACAAGGCCATCAACACACCACCGTCACCGACACCGGCCGACTCGCCTGGACCAACGGCACCGACCCGCCACAAATCAACCACGCCCACCACCCCGAAGAACTCCTCCGCGGCGCCCCCACCCACCAGCGTCGAACCCGTAGCCGCTAGGCCGTCATCGGGCGGCGTGCCGTTCCAGCACGAACCCCACCACTCGATGGCCATCGATTTCCGGGGATACCACGTCGACATGCTTGCGAGCCTGCTCGGCTACCGGCGTCCGCGGATCGAGCACCGACAGATAAGCCTGGTGGGCGGCGAGAGCACGCACCGCCACATCGACAAACCCGTCCACCGTTTCGACGTGGGTGGGCTGCGGTCCGTTCTGGAACAGCCAGCGCGGCGGGTCGGTCAGCGAATCGTAGGCCGCGGTCACCGCGGCGGCGAACTCGATGTGGTCACGCTGGTTGGGCATGCCCGGGCCCCATTCGGCTCCGCCGTAAATAGTCACCACCAGATCCGGTGTGGTGGCAGCGATCACCGATGTGATCGCGGCGCGCAACGCAGGACTATTACGGATGTTGCTGTCGGGAAAGTCCCAGAAGTCGACCGTGTCGACCCCGACGATCTCCGCCGAATGCCGCTGCTCAGCTTCCCGGATCGGCCCAGCCTCCTCGGGTGCCATCCCGGCGATGCCGGCCTCGCCGCGACACGCCAAGGTATACCGGACCGTTTTCCCGGTCGCGGTCCACTTGGCTACCGCCGCGGCAATGCCGTATTCGGGATCGTCGGGGTGCGGGACCAACACCAGTGCCGAGGACCAATCGCTCGGAAAGGGCAACAGCCCGGCTGATCCCGACACCCGTCTATGTCACCACACCGTGCGTCACGATGGCTGCAGTCTGATCCACCCAGTCCCCGACAAGGTCGTCGCCGGGGCGCAGCATCAGGGCGAACAGCGTGGCTCCGCCGATCACTTCGAGCAGTCGATCGGGGTCCACCTCGCCACGCACCTCACCGCGATCGGCGGCCCTGGTCACCCACTGTCGCAGTACGTCGAACAGCTCCCCGAACCGGCCCAGCACCCGCGCGGTCAGCTCGGCGTCGTTGGCCATATCGGCGATCAGTCCCGGTAGTGCGGCTCGAACCACCGGGCTGGTGAAGGCATCCCGGGCGCCCATGATCATCGCCCGGATGTCGGCCGCCGCGTCACCACCCGAGGTCGCCAGCGCGCTGGGCGGAACTGAAAACGCCGCCTCATGCACTAGTTCGGCTTTGCTCGACCAGCGGCGATACAGCGCGGATTTCGTCGTCCCAGCGCGTTGGGCCACCGCGGCCAAAGTCAGGTTCGAATAGCCGACTTCTACAACTAGTTCCGCAGCAGCCTGCAGTATGGCAACGTCGATACGCGGGTCCCGGGGGCGGCCGGAACCCGGCGCCTTGTCAACCGGGCGCGAGTCTGCTTTCATAACGCTACCTGCCGTATCGTAATTGCTGGACGGAGGATTAAGTCAGTGGTCAACCAACCTACAGTTGAAAAGGATGTCGGCCGAATCCAGCGTTCCAGCCGCGACGTCAGCGCCCTGCCCGCGGTCATGTCGCAGTGGCTGTCGACCGTCCTGCCCGGCGCAATGACCCCCACCGTCGCGGTGGAAAGCGGTGTAGACGCCAACGGGATGTCTTCGGAGACGATTATGCTGTCCGGCCGATGGGTGCAGGACGGCGCTGAGGTTCAGCGGCGATGGGCGATGCGGGTGGCACCCACCGCCCAGGACATGCCGGTGTTTCCGACGTATCGGCTCGACCACCAATTCGAGGTCATGCGCTGGCTCGGCGAGCACACCGACATCCCGATCCCGCCGGTGCGCTGGCTGGAGTCGACCGGCGACGTGCTGGGCACACCGTTCTTCCTGATGGATCGTGTTGACGGGGTGGTGCCACCTGACGTCATGCCATACACGTTCGGCGGCAACTGGTTCGCCGATGCGAGCGCCGCCCAGCGGCGACGGCTGCAAGACGCCACTGTTGAAGTCCTGGCCAAGCTGCACTCGATTACCGGCGTTGAGCATACATTCGGTTTTCTCGGCGAGGGTCGGGTCGGTGACACTGCGTTGCGTCGACACTTCGGTTGGGTGCGGGACTGGTATGCCTTCGCAGTCATCGACATCGGGCGCTCACCGCTGTTGGAGCGCGCTTTCGACTGGTTGCAGACCCACTGGCCGAACGATGTCGCCGCGGCCGATCCGGTGTTGTGCTGGGGTGACGCCCGCATCGGCAATGTGCTCTACCGCGACTTCGCGCCGGTGGCTGTCCTGGACTGGGAAATGATGACGCTCGGCCCGCGTGAGATCGATGTCGCGTGGCTGATATTCGCGCACATGGTGTTTCAGCAACTCGCAGATCTTGCGAGGCTGCCGGGCCTGCCAGACGTCATGATGGAGTCGGACGTCCGCACGGCCTATCACCGCCGTACCGGCATCGAATTGGGTGATCTGCACTGGTTTTACGTGTACGCGGCGGTGATGTGGGCAGTGGTGTTTATGCGTACCGGCGCACGGCGCATCCACTTCGGCGAGGCGGCCCGGCCCGACGATCACACCACCTGTCCGGAATCGCTGTTCTATCATGCAGCACTGTTGAAAGACCTGATAGGAGAACCGGCTTGATGATCGGACCGCTGGACGAATACCCGGTTCACCAATTGCCGCAGCCGATCGCCTGGCCCGGCTCATCGGATCGGAACTTCTATGACCGCTCCTACTTCAACGCCCATGACCGCACTGGCGATATCTTTGTGATAACGGGTATCGGCTACTACCCCAACCTGGGCGTCAAAGACGCTTTCCTGCTCGTCGCCCGGGGCGGTGACACTCAGACCGCGGTGCACCTGTCCGATACCATCGACCAGGATCGGCTGCACCCACACGTGGGAACGTATCGCATCGAAGTCACCGAACCGCTGCGTCGGCTTCGGGTGGTCATGCCGGAGACCGAGGGCATCGCGGTGGATCTGACCTGGCAAGGATTGTTCGATGTGGTGCAGGAGCAGCCGCACATCCTGCGGTCGGGAACCCGGGTGACCCTGGACGCGCAGCGGTTCGCCCAACTGGGCAGTTGGGCCGGGCGGATCAGCATCGACGGTGCGGAGATCGCCGTCGACCCGGCAACCTGGATCGGCTCACGGGACCGGTCCTGGGGCATCCGTCCGGTCGGCGAACCCGAGCCGGCCGGTCGTCCCGCCGACCCGCCGTTCGAGGGCATGTGGTGGTTGTATCTGCCGGTAGCGTTCGACGACTTCGCGATCGTGCTGATCATTCAAGAAGATCCCGGCGGGTTCCGCTCACTCAACGACTGCACCAGGATCTGGCGCGACGGCCGGGTAGAACAGCTCGGCTGGCCCCGAGTCAACACCCGCTATCGGTCCGGCACCCGCATCGCGACCGGGGCGATGATCGAGGCGAGCAGGCCCGACGGCACCCCGGTGCGTTTCGACGTCGAGTCCAAACTCGCCGCACCGATCCATGTCGGTGGTGGGTATGGCGGCGACTCCGACTGGCTGCACGGCATGTGGAAGGGCGAAAAGTTCACCGAGCGGCTCACTTACGACATGACCGACCCGGGAATCGTGGCCCGGTCCGGCTTCGGGGTGATCGACCATGTGGGCCGAGTGGTGTGTCGAGACGGCGATGCTGAGCCGGTGGAGGGCTGGGGGCTCTACGAGCACGGTGTGCTAGGCCGACACGACCCAACCGGGTTCGCCGACTGGCTAGCCGTGGCACCGTAAAAGTTCCGGCGTTGCCGTCATGCCACAACCATGACGGCCGGCCGGCTACGAGCTGATTTCCTGTGTGCTCGTCAGTCCGGCGACGGACTCGACCAGATCCCGCAGCTCTCGGTTGACCATGCCGGGGTGTTCCAAGATCGAGCAATGCCCGCCCTGCAACTCGACGAACTTCGCCAGGTTCGGTGCGGCTGCGGCGATCCGCTGCGATGCGACTATCGGCAACAGCCGGTCGCGGGTGCTGCCGATGACCAGGGTGGGCACCGTCAATCCCTGCAGACTGATGTGGGTCGGCCCCAGGGTGTCGATCAGTGCTCGAACCCAGTAACCTCGGCCGGCCGACGGTGTCGCGGCGAACAGGTCATAAATGAGAGCGGCGACGGCCGGATCGGCGTCCCGGCCTACCGCCAACATCGCCACGAACTGCCGCAGGGCCAGCGCAGCGGGGCCGACGATCGGAGCGCTGCCGAATGTGAGCAGCATCTGCCGGGCCGCGCGCACCCGTGCGGACTGCAGCGGCGGCGGCATCCGAAACAGATCGACGTGATGCAGCAGCTCACCGGTGGTGGTGTTGATCAAGGCGACCGCGTCCGCGCGTTGTGCGACCCGGTGCCGGTACCGATCCGACCACGCGCTGATCGCGATACCGCCCATCGAGTGCCCGGCAATGACGGCGCGTTCGCCCGGCTCGAGGGTGGCCTCCAGCACGGCGTCCAGATCCGACGCCAGGTGGTTGAGGCTGTAACCGCCGCGACGCGGCACGTCGCTGCGGCCGTGGCCCCGATGGTCATAGGCGATCACCCGGTAGTCGCTGGTGAGGTCGGTGATCTGGTGTCCCCACACCCGGATGGCGCAGGTGATGCCGTGAGCCAGCACGATCGGATAGCCGTTCGACGGCCCGAACACCTGGGTGTGCAGCCGGGTGCCGTCGACGGCTGGAACGTACACGGTGCGGCCTGGCGGCAAAACCGCGGGAAACGTGGCAGCCGCGCCGCGCCGAACGGATCGTTGAGGACTCATCATCGCTCCATCGGGTGCGGCAACGACGCCGCGCCACAATGTTAACGCCGCTGGATTAGGTTTTTGAGTAATTACCTTGACAGAAAGGGCTGCTATGCGTGCGGTACAGGTGTCGCGACTCGATGGTCCGGAAGCGGTGCGGGTGGTTGAGCTCGACGAGCCGGACGGAGATGGTGCCGTCATCATCGACGTCTACGCGGCGGGGGTGGCGTTTCCGGATGTCCTGCAGTCCCGCGGTCTGTATCAGATCAAACCGGACTTGCCGTTCGTCCCGGGCGGTGAAGTCGCCGGTGTGGTGCGCAGCGCGCCAGCCGACGCGCACGTGGCTGCCGGCGACCGGGTGGCGGCGCTGACCATGCCGGGCGGCGGCATGGCCGAGGTCGCCGCGGTGCCGGCCGGGCAGGTCTTCAAACTGCCCGACGCGGTGTCGCTGGAAGCGGGCGCCGGTTTGTTGTTCAACGACCTCACCGTGCACTTCGCGCTGACCGAGCGCGGCCGGCTGTGCGCCGGGGATGTGGTGCTGGTACACGGCGCGGCCGGCGGCATCGGGACCTCGACCCTGCGGTTAGCGTCGGCGCTGGGCGCGGCCAGGACCATCGCGGTGGTCAGCACGGACGAGAAGGCCGACGTGGCCCGGGCAGCGGGAGCAACCGACACGGTGCTGGCGGACGGATTCAAAGACGCGGTGCGCACCCTGACCGATGGCCGCGGGGTGGATATCATCCTCGACCCGGTCGGTGGCGATCGGTTCACCGATTCACTGCGTTCGCTGGCGCCCGGCGGACGACTGCTGGTGGTCGGCTTCACCGGCGGCGACATCCCCACGGTGAAGGTAAACCGCCTGCTGTTGAACAACATCGACGTGGTGGGGGCCGGCTGGGGGGCGTGGGTGCTGTCGCACCCCGGTTACCTCGATCAGCAGTGGTCACAGCTCGAGCCGCTGCTGGCATCCGGAGCCGTGGTGCCGCCGCAACCGCACATCTTCGGTTTGGCGCAGGCCGGTGAGGCGATCGCCTCGCTGGAGAACCGCACCGCTACCGGCAAGGTGGTGCTGCAGATGCGCGACAGCTGAGCAGGAATTCCAGGCGGCCTCCCAAAAAACAACCTCCGGGTTGCGCGCTGCGGGCTACGCGTTTGCTTTTGCGGGTGCGGCCTCAAAGTAGCGGACAACCATGCTTATATGACTGGCCGTTGCCTACCTCCCCCGATTCTGATTCTGACAGGCGTTTCTAAACCCCTGTTTGCGTCTAGCTGAACGCAAAAATATATCGACTAACGTATTCACAAATTGATCGAGCGATGCGCCGGTACAAAGCTTAGTGTAGCGGCATCAAAATCGCATTCTTAAGGCTCCACCACCCGGCACTGCGTGTTGCCCCGACCGGGTTCGGGGCCTACCGCAACCACGGAACACGACCACCAGTTCGAGACGTTGCAGCGGATCTGCCTTAACGGGTCGGTGCGCGATCGCTGCATCGCAAGACGGGCTATCGCGGCTTGACTATAATACTCCAGCATGAGGGAGGACTTTATCGCGAAAAATCGGCCCAAGTCCCGTTGGCGATCGTTTACCGGAATCGCTGTTGGCGGGATAGTCACGGCGAGTTACGTAAGCCTTGGAGGGCATGCCTACGCGGACAACGCTGACGATACTTTTATAAACGATGTAACCTCACAAGGCGTTACCGGTGACCGCGACACCCTGATAGAGGATGGCCATAAATGGTGCGATGCGCCGAAGGGTCCATTTGTGACGCCATACACGGCGAACGGCGTTAAGCATGACATAATGAGTCAAGGGTATTCGTATCACGATACTCTAGCGATTATTTTTGCCGGAGAACGGGCATACTGCCCCGACCAAATACCGCCCAAGCGCGGCAACTGAAATCAGCGTTCGAAACGTCTTGAGTAGACATTCCCTGCTGTTTACGGTATGGGCAGGCGTAGTGCAGTCGCCGACGTGGTAAGCGGTCAAGCGACTGATGGAATCATTCACTGTCAAGAAGACGCTGTTTCCGCTCGTTGAATCTCTCTGGGGACAGAATTCCGGTATCCCGCAGTTCGACAAGTGCCCGCAATTCTGCGACGACTCCGATTTTTTTCACCGGACCGTCCGGCGTTTTCGGCTCGTCCAGCTGTTGCGGTGGCGGCGCCACTTGGGACTGTCGAGTCGTCGTCCCCGACCGTCCCCGATTGCCGGCACCGACCGAACCTGCCATGGCGCGGCCGGCCATGCTTGCCAGCGCCATCTCGGCGAACGGAGTTGCGGACCCGCCCGCCGCGACCGCCGACGCGGCTTCCGCGGTGGACTCCGCTGACACCAGCGCGACCTCGCGTATCGCTGACGGCGCAGCCGCCGCCCAAGCCTGCGGCACCGACAACGAGCCCAATGACGTCGCTTTGCCCGCACTCGCCCAGGTCGATCCGGTGCTGCCCGCGCCGCCTAAGCTGGCCACCGGCGCCGAAGCACCCATCGGGTTTGAACCGCCCAGACCGGCGGCGACGGGCCCTACACCACCCACCGGCAGCAATGTGCTCGCCCCATCGGCGGGTGCTAAACCTCCGATCAGGCCTAGACCTCCGATACCGCCGATACCTTCTACTCCCCCGGAAAACGGCCCCAACGTGGCCGCCTCAATTGCCAAGCCGCCGAACTCCAGACCAAGACCGCCGCCCTCAAAAGGTGCAAAACTGCCGACCTCGGCACCCGCGCCCAGCAGATCCAGTTCGAGGCCGGGCAAGCCCGCACCTTCGTAGCCGGGTGCCGTGCCGGTGGCGGCGCCGGTTCCCAGCGCAGGCTGGGAAAGTCCTTGCAGCGCCTGCGGTATTGCGGCAGACAGCGTCTGCGCGTGACCTCCGGCCGAACTGCCGGAAGCCTGCAGCACCGAAGCGGCCTGGTTGCCCAGCCCGCCCGGATTGGTGTGGTGTTTCGGCGCGGTGAACGACGTCAAGTCGGTGGCCGCTGCCGAACTGCCGGCGTAACCGTACATCGCTGCCGCATCCTGGGCCCACATCTGCAAGTAGTGGGCTTCGGTGGCCATGATCGCCGGGGTATTTTGACCCAGAAAGTTGGTGGCCACCAACGCAGCCAGCTGTGCCCGGTTGGCGGCGATCACCGGCGGGGGCACAGTCATCGCAAACGCGGTTTCATAGGCTGTCGCGGCGGCCTTGGCCTTCGCGCCGGCCTGCTCGGCCCGGGCAGCTGTGGAATGCAGCCAGGTCACATACGGCGCTGCCGCGGCGGCCATCGACATCGACGCGGGACCGAGCCACTGGCCAGTCAAACCGGAAACCACCGACTGGTAGGCAGCGGCCGCCGACTCCAATTCGGCGGCCATCGCATCCCAGGCCGCCGCGGCGGCGATGATCGGACCCGAACCCGCCCCGGCATACATCAGCCCGGAGTTGACCTCCGGCGGTAACGCGGCAAAATTCATGTGTGACTTCCTAATCGATCACCGTTTGCCAGCGGGGATCGCCAGTCGCTCCACAAGGGAGTCGCGATCGCGTAAACCACAAAAGACAACTCACTGCTTCTAACCACTCGACAGATAGCAACTCCGGAACCCGTCGTCGCTGCGGCGCTCGTCCCGCCGCGGTCACGCATTAACAAGGCGTTCACGTTGTTTATTGAATTCTTCGTCGGTCAGAATTCCGGAGTCCCGCAATTCGGCGAGGCCGCGCAGTTCGGCGACGATTTCGACAGCCGGCACCTGGTCGTCCCGGGTTCTCGGCTCCTCCGGAGCCTGCGGCGGAGGAGCCGGATGGTCCCTTGTCTTCGTCCCCGGCCCTTCCCGATGATCTGCGCCGGCCGAACCTGCCATGGCGCGCCCAGCCATGCTCGCCAGGGCCATGTCGGCGACCGGGAGTTCGAATCCGGCCGCCGCGGCCGCCGACCCGGAACCCGAGACGGATTCCGCTGACACCAGTGCAACCTCGCGTATCGCTGACGGTGCGGCCGCCGCCCAGGCCTGCGGCACCGACAACGAGCCCAATGATGCCGCTTTGCCCATATTCGCCCACGTCGCAGCACCCCCGCCCAACCCGGCCAAGGACACAGGGCCTCCCCCGGCGCCTAGAACCCCTAGTCCTCCGGCGGATGTCGAATCACCGATGAGGCCGAGAGCCCCCAGGCCTCCTAAACCGCCTTCGATCTCCTCGGGAAATGCCAGTGCAGCCAAGGTGACCGCCAGACCGCCGAATGCGCCACCGATACTCACCGCCCCAAAAGGTAGGACAGTCAACAACTCAAAACCCGTTGCGCCGATATCGATCGCCAGGCCGGTCGAAATACCACCGCCGGCAGACCCGGGTGCCGTGCCGGTGGCGGCGCCGGTTCCCAGCGCAGGCTGGGAAAGTCCTTGCAGCGCCTGCGGTATTGCGGCAGACAGCGTCTGCGCGTGACCTCCGGCCGAACTGCCGGAAGCCTGCAGCACCGAAGCGGCCTGGTTGCCCAGCCCGCCCGGATTGGTGTGGTGTTTCGGCGCGGTGAACGACGTCAAGTCGGTGGCCGCTGCCGAACTGCCGGCGTAACCGTACATCGCTGCCGCATCCTGGGCCCACATCTGCAAGTAGTGGGCTTCGGTGGCCATGATCGCCGGGGTATTTTGACCCAGAAAGTTGGTGGCCACCAACGCAGCCAGCTGTGCCCGGTTGGCGGCGATCACCGGCGGGGGCACAGTCATCGCAAACGCGGTTTCATAGGCTGTCGCGGCGGCCTTGGCCTTCGCGCCGGCCTGCTCGGCCCGGGCAGCTGTGGAATGCAGCCAGGTCACATACGGCGCTGCCGCGGCGGCCATCGACATCGACGCGGGACCGAGCCACTGGCCAGTCAAACCGGAAACCACCGACTGGTAGGCAGCGGCCGCCGACTCCAATTCGGCGGCCATCGCATCCCAGGCCGCCGCGGCGGCGATGATCGGACCCGAACCCGCCCCGGCATACATCAGCCCGGAGTTGACCTCCGGCGGTAACGCGGCAAAATTCACCGCCAACCTCCTCCCGACCGACTAACCGGTCGCCAGCGCGTTGGCGCCTTCGGTGGCCGCGTACGAACCCGCACTGCCGCTCAGCGTGGCCACGAACATCTGGTGAATGGCCGTGGCTTGCGCGGCGACTTCCTGGAACACCGCGGCATGGGCGCTGAACTGCGCAGCAGTCAGCGCCGAGACGACATCGGCGCCGGCAGGCGTCACCGCGGTGGTCGGGCCGGCAACGGCCGCACTTTGTGCCTGCACCGCCGAGCCAATCCCGTGCAGGTCGCCTGCTGCCGCAGTGAGTGCCTCCGGCTGCGTTGTCACGAAAGACATTGACTACTCCTCAACTATCGCAGCGGCGGTCGACCGCTTCTGGCCAATAGCCCGTCAAGACGATCCGGTGTCCGGCGGTCAGCTTGCCGACGCAGCTTTGAGCTGTTCATCGCAAACGGAATAGCTTCGCGCACAGGCGATTAGATACAGCACCGGACATCATCCATCATCTCCCCCAAGCCAACTGCTATGCCCGACGCTATCTTTGACGTCACTGGCGTGGCAACGCGATCGGGTCGCCTCATAGAGAACACATATCTGCGCGAAACAGGAAACGAACGGGTCGTTTATTTGAGAACGCTATGAATCAGGTGACAGCGCTGGCCGTCCGTCGGACAATCCGGGAACATGACGGTAATGTCGGATTCCGCCCGGGGAAGGCGCCCACGTCAGGCGCTCCTCGGGCAACTGCCTCGGATCAACCGGTCCGACGGCTCGCCGATCAGAGTGTTGCTGGTCGATGACGAGCCCGCCCTGACCAACCTAGTCAAGATGGCGCTCCACTACGAGGGCTGGGTAGTGGACGTCGCCCACAACGGGCGACAAGCCGTCGCCAAGTTCGAAAAGATCGGCCCCGACGTGGTAGTGCTCGACATCATGCTGCCCGACGTGGACGGAATGCAGGTCCTGCAGCGGGTACGCGAAGTCGACGCATACACCCCCACACTGTTTCTCACCGCGCGGGATTCGGTGACGGACCGGGTCACCGGCTTGACGGCGGGCGCCGACGACTACATGACCAAGCCATTCAGCCTGGAAGAACTGGTCGCGCGACTACGCGGGCTTCTGCGCCGCGCAAGTCAGTTGGCCCCGCCGGCCGAGGAGACACTGACGGTCGGGGACTTGACGCTCGACGCTAGCAGCCGCCGGGTCACTCGCGGCGGCGCACCCGTATCGCTCACCGCCACCGAGTTTGAACTGCTGCGCTTTCTCATGCGGAACCCGCAGCGAGCATTGAGCCGCGGCGAGATCCTGGAACGGGTGTGGAATTACGACTTCGCCGGACGAACCAGCATTGTCGACCTTTATATTTCGTACCTGCGCAAGAAGGTCGACGCTGATCGAGAGCCGATGATTCATACCGTGCGCGGCATCGGGTACATGCTGCAGCAACCGGAATGATACGCCCGCCAACTGTTTCGCGATGGCGTCCGCACTCGCTGCGCCAACAGTTGGTGCTTGGCGTGTCGGCCGTCGTAACCGTCGTTTTTGTGGCCGTCGGCCTCGTTTCGATGCTGAGCTTGCGCGCATATGTCACCGCGATGAATGACGCCGATGTTTCCGAATCGCTCAACGCGTTCAACCACTCGTTTGCCAAACACCGCAGTTCCGGCAATTCTGCAGGGCCCGGCGACATATCCATCGGGCAGGCCCTTCTCGGCTTCACCGAACAGGAGCCAGGCAACGTCATCGCGGTGCTGCGCGATGGCGTGGTGATCGGGTCCGCGGTGTTCTCCGCGGAAGACGAGCCCCAGCCCGCTCCGCCCGATGCGGTCGCCCTGCTCGAAGCACAGACCTGGAGCGACGGACCACCGCGGAACATGGAGCTGGGCACCCTAGGTCCCTACCGGGTCGACACCCGCGCTGCCGATGCGGACAACCGGCTGGTTGTCGGAGTGTCACTGGCCCTTGCTGACCAGGCGGTTGCTCGTCGAACCATCAGCGCCACAGTGCTTTTGACAGCAGCGCTAGTTGTCGCCGCCGGACTCACCATTTCGGTGGTCAGCTATGCACTGCGTCCGCTACGCAGAGTCGCGGCGACCGCCGCGGCGGTGGCCAACATGCCGCTGGCCGACGGCGACGAGCGGATCACTGCCAGGGTGAACGACCACGACACCGACCCTGCGAGCGAGGTTGGCATCGTGGGAAACACGCTGAACCGTTTGCTGGACAACGTCGATAGCGCGCTGGCGTATCGCACCGAGTCCGACCGACGGATGCGGCAGTTCCTCACCGACGCCAGCCACGAACTCCGGACCCCACTGGCCGCAATCCAGGGTTATGCCGAGCTCACCCGTCAGGACAGTTCGGCGCTGCCGCCGACAACGGAGTACGCGCTGGCCCGCATCGAGTCAGAAGCGCAACGGATGTCGTCGCTTGTCGAAGAACTGCTGTTGTTGTCCCGACTGGGCGAAGGCCACGATCTGCACATCGATGACGTCGACCTAGACGACCTCGTATTCAACGCCGTCAACGACGCGGCTGCGACAGCGCCGACGCACCGATGGGAAAAACAGTTACCCCACGCACCGGTGTGGGTCCGGGGCGACCGGGACCGCCTGCACCAGCTCATCAGTAATTTACTGAAGAACGCGTGGGTGCATACTCCGCCGGGAACGACAGTCGTCACCGCAGTATCTGCGCATTGGACGGACGCTGGGCCGCCGTACGCCGAGCTGACGGTGACCGACGACGGACCCGACGTCGACGCGGCGCTCTTGCCGCACCTGTTCGAGCGGTTCGTGCGCGCCGATAGCGCTCGATCTGCCGAGTCGACGAGCACCGGGTTGGGGTTGGCGATTGTCGCCTCAATTGTGAAGGCGCACCGCGGGACGGTCACCGCCGAGTCCGCCGACGGCCGCACGGTGTTCCGGGTCTGTCTACCGCTTCTTGATCGGCCGAATCGGCTTCGCGTGCCCCGAAGCGATCACAACCCCGAACAAGTTGTCGACTGACCAGCACCGAGTCTGTGGTCGGCTCAGTTATCTTGACTCCCCGAGAGGAGGCGCTGCTCCGGTCGCAGATCGTCGCTAGCCTGCTCGTCGGACTGACCGCCCAGGTATGGCCGTCTCTGAACAGCGAAAGGGTGCAAGGTGACGAGCAATTCGAAGGATCGAGAGCGGAGCGTCGGAGACGTCGGCCTGCAATCCGCTGTGGTCGCCGTTGCGGATAGTACCTCCCACCGGCGGTGGGCGTGCAGGCGCTGGTTGCAAGCGTCGGCCATCTCGACGGTGTCGCAGATCAGCAGCGCATCTGCGCGGCGCGCCGCGCACGCCGCGTCGTATCCGGCGCGGGATAGGTGCAGGCCGCGCGCGTCGGCGCGCCACTGGGCCTGCAGCGTCGCCCAGGCCAACTCTTCGGGTTTGGCCGGCCGCGTCGCCTTCTGCGCGGCCGCCAACTGCGCCGCAGTCAACGGCCCCTCGGCCACGGCGCGGTGGGCCGTCGCCCACTTGCGCAGTTGGCTGGAGCGCCGCGACCACACGCTGATCGTCTCCCGATTCACCCCGGCCACCTCGGCCATCGCCGTCGCCGGGTCGACGGCTTGCCACTCGAACCCCAACGATCGGTGCAGTTCGCGGCGCAGGGTGGCCTGATAGATCACCCCGGCCGCCTTGGCTTCGTGATACAGCGAAGTGCCGTC
>CAZPZQ010000018.1:17721-22160 GCA_964590745.1 uncultured Mycobacterium sp.
CGGCCTCCCCGCCGGTGCGCTGCATATCGGTCAGCCCCACCAGCCGGGCGGCGGTGTGAGTGTCCCCGGCGCACAACCACACCGGGGTGCGGGTCTCCTGCTCGCTGTAGTACTCCCCCAACCCGCCACCCGCGCAGCGCAGATCCGCACTGGCCCGCTGGGCGGTCGCGGCGGTGTCGATGTAGTAGTTGATCGACCACCGCTTGAGCTTCGCGATTGTCAACACCAGCGAATCCATCCCCACCCGAGCCGGCGGCACCCCGTGCGCCACCAACCAGTATCGCACGTTGTGCAAATGTGCCATGACGGATTTTTGGATGGGATGCAGTGGAACGCGTGGTTGTAAGTGTAATGGTACAAGGGTGTTTGAGACGTGGTGCGACGTTTGAGAGGCCTGCGCAGGGGTGGTTGAGCAAACATGACTGGGGCTGTAGTGGTGTGCCGGTGAACCGCTGACGGCGCCGGAAGCATCGACTTCGGGCCCCGTTCGCACCGGATGGCTGCGGCTGGGGCCGGCCGCGAAAATTAGTGCACGAGGTGCTACCGCGGAGCAATTACAGTTGTGCTAGGCAACGCGTTCCGACGCAAACGCCGAGACGATCATCGGAGCTTCCAGATGGAATGCCGCGTGATCGGATAACCCCAAACAACGGGGGTAGCGCATCCTTCGCGGTCGCGCGCAACCCGGCCGACCCCTTGGAAGGTGGTGAAACAAAATGGAAGACAACGTTTTCAACGGTCTGCCTCTGCTGCTCGCGGTGCCCCATGCCGCGCAGCTGCTGGGCATCAGCCGTGCCGCGGCGTACCGCTTGGTGGCCTCCGACGAACTGCCCGTCCGCCGACTTGGTGGCCGAGTGTACGTTCTGACATCCGGTCTGCGTGACCTGGTTGCTTCGTGAAAGGGTATGTGCAGAAGCGCGGTTTGAGCTGGTACTACAAGTTCCGTCTCCCCCAACGCGATCCAGTCACCGGCCGCTACCCGTGGATCACCAAGGGCGGCTTCGATACAGAACGTGACGCCTGGAAAGCATGTCGCGACGCGACGCGCGACGTCGACCGCGGCCGGTTCGTCAAGCCGTCAAACCGCACCGTCGAGCAGTTCCTGACCGAGTGGCTGACCGCCGTTCAGCCCGCACTTGATGCCACCACCTGGCGCAACTGGAGTGACTATGCGCGCTGGTACGTCGTGCCCCACATCGGCGCTGAACGTCTGCAGGAGCTCGACGAGCAGGGTCAAACGCGACAACGATTCGGTGATGTACACCTACTGGTTGGACAAGACCACCATGGGCACGGAGCCGACACCACGTGAGGTCTCACAGGCCTGTGGCACCTCGATCCATGCCGCCCGGGCCGCGGTGCGCCGCTATCAGTCGGGCATCGTCGCCAAGCCGGTTCCAGCCGGACTGGCCCCCAAGACCGTGCGTAATGTGCATGCTTTTCTGCATCGCGCGCTCGTCGACGCCGTAGCCTGGAAATACCGCGTCGACAATCCGGCAAGTAACGTCAAACCGCCGCGGCGTCCTCGCACCCGTCGGCAGGTGTGGTCAACCGAGGAAATCCAGATCTTCCTGGCGTCGATCCGCCATGATCGGTTCGCTGCAATGTTCCTGCTGGAACTGACCACCGGCGTCCGCCGCGGTCAACTGTGCGGCCTGAAGTGGTCGGCGGTTGACCTGGACGACGCCACGATCACGCTCTACGACAACCGCGTGGTAGTGGGCGGTGTCACCGTGGAGAAAGTTGGCGGCAAGACCCGCAACGCCGACAAGACCATCTCCATCGACCGCACCACGATCGCGACGCTGCGTCGCTGGCGCGAGATGCAGGACAGCGAACGCGCGTTCTTCCAGACTGACTATCACTCGGGTGATTTCGTCTTCACCTACCAGGATGGCCGGCCGCTGCATCCTGATTCGATCCGTCAGCGCTTCGACCGGCTCGCCGCAGCGGCAGGCCTGCCCCGCATCACCTTCCACGATCTGCGCCATTCGTATGCCACCGCCGCGCTGCGCGCCGGCGTGAGCCCCAAGGCGATCAGCGAACGCATTGGGCACGCCAACATCGGCTTCTTCTTGGAGACCTACGCGCACGTGTTGGGCAACGATGACCGCGACGCGGCAGAACAGGCCGCAAGTTTCCTGCTGGGCAGAGCTTGGGGTCCCGATGATAAGAACTGGCAGGGCTGATTCCTTACCCGCTTCAGTCGAGTATCACGTATAAACGCAGATGGCGAGAACTGGCTGGCAACCGAGCAAGGAGCTGGATAGCTATGGCACGCAACTGGCGCGAGATCGGCGCCGATGCCATCGCACAGGGTCGCCTCGATGCGGCTCAGGCCGACGCATCCCGCCAGGCGATGCATGAAGCCGCCCGGGCTCGTCGGCTGGCTGAAACTCCGAAGACGCAGGAGGATCGCCTTCACGGGCCGTCCTGCCCGTGAAGCAGGATCTGCGGTTTCACGCGTAATTTCCCAGCTAGACGCTACGGTCCGTTACCTATACCTCAGCAGCGTCCTTAATCTCACTATGCTAGTGAGGTATCGACATCTATTGATGTATAGTGATCGTCATGACGTATCAGGAGAGGGCAGTCGGCGCAGTAGAAGCCGTGCTTCGTACGGCGCTGCGCGCGCGCCCCGTTGGGGGCCCGAAACGCGATCTGATCGTGACGCTGGACAACAAGGACCTGCTGGTCCGCTGGCTAACCGTCGGCTGGCCGCAGCAGGTCGAAGAGGCCCTGCACGATAAGCCCCGACCGGACGTGATCGCAGCGCCGCGGATGTCCCCCGGAGCGCGCGCCGCTGCCAAGGAGGCCGGCGTCGGCTGGGTCGACGAATCCGGCGCAGCCGACATCGTCATCAGAGACGCCGCGGGGACGACGATCATCATCGAAACGCCAGGCAGGCCGCCGATCCCGCTGGACGCGCGTGTCGGGTGGAAGCCAACCACGCTCGCCGTTTGCGAGGCAATCCTTTCCGGCCAAGCAGCCCCGACCGCCAATTCCGTCATCGAAGCCACCGGGATATCGATGGGCAGCGCGGTTGCGGCACTGAAATTCCTCGAAAAAGATGGCCACCTGGTCAGCTCCGCTGCGCGCGGGCCCAGCGCCGCACGACGCGTCGCCGATCGTGACGCGTTCCTCGACGCGTACGCGGCGGCCGCAGAGCGGCTACGGTCCCCAATCGCCCTCCGGCTCGGTGTGCTGTGGCGGAACCCTATCTCCGGAGCCATCCAGACCGGTCAGTTGTTGGAGGCTGGCGGAATCGATTGGGCCGTCACAAGTGCACTTTCGGCGAGTGCGCTCGCGCCGATACAGACCGAGGTGGCCCCCTTGGAGATCTACGTGGCGGGCAAGACCTGGAGTGATGTTCGCCGAGCCGCGTTGGCGGCTGGCCTGCAAGAGATGGACGGCGGCCGCCTGGTGCTACGCCCCTTCCCCACCCCAGCAGGAGCAAATCTCACCGAGACGATCGCCGACGGGCTTCGCTCGGTCCTGTGGCCGCGCGCATACGCCGACCTCCGAATCAGCGGAGTGCGCGGCGAAGACGCGGGTGAACACCTACGTCAGGAGGTGACGACATCCCGGCTGACGAGGTAGAACCGGTCCGAAACGCCTGCTCCGCTGAGCCTCGCACTGTTCCGTTAGCCCCGCTAATGTTCCCAAAAGTGTTCCCAAAACCCATGAAAACAGCCCCCGGAGAGATCTCCGAGGGCCGTTTTACCTAGTAGCGGGGACAGGATTCGAACCTGCGACCTCTGGGTTATGAGCCCAGCGAGCTACCGAGCTGCTCCACCCCGCGATGGCTACCTGCCAGGCTACCTAATCGGCGGCGGGCCCGCCAAATCGTCGCGAAACCGGCGCGAACGTTCCCAATCCCGGCTTTGTTCGGACCGGCGACACACACGCTCGCTCAAATGGCACCGCGGCGACGCAAATGAGCCCACGAGAGCGAAGTTATTTGCTGTTGTTGAACTTGTCGATCGCGTCGTCGAGTCGCTGCAGCGCCGCACCGTAACCGGCGAAGTCACCCTTTTTCTGCGCGTCCCGCAGCGCGCCGATGGCGCTTTGCACTTCGCGCAGCGCCGCCGTCTTGGCCGCGGACAACCCGGCCGCCGACGCTGGCGGTGACGGTGGGGTCACCGCGGCCGGCGAACCGTCCGATACGTCCGGCGGCAGGGCGGATGCTTGCGGCGGGCTCGCCGGTGCACCGGCATCGGTGGGCGCGATCTCCGTCGCGGCGGCTCCGGCACCCGGCCCGAACAGCTCGGTCAGCGCGTCACCGACGGTGGGCCCGTAGCCGATCTTGTCGTTGTACATCATCGCCACCCGGATCAGCCGCGGGTACGACGACGACGCATCGCTGGCCCCCGGCGAGGCGTAGACCGGTTCGACGTAGAGCAAGCCGCCCTGCGCCACCGGCAAGGTGAGCAGGTTGC
>CAZPZQ010000019.1:0-21936 GCA_964590745.1 uncultured Mycobacterium sp.
AGCGGCTGTATGAGAACGGCTACATCACCTACATGCGCACCGATTCGACCACACTGTCGCAGGCGGCCACCGACGCCGCACGCACCCAGGCGCGCCAACTCTACGGCGAGGAGTACCTGCACCCGTCGCCGCGCCAGTACACCCGCAAGGTGAAGAACGCCCAGGAAGCCCACGAGGCTATCCGGCCCGCCGGCGAGACGTTCGCCACGCCCGACGCGGTGCGCAACGAGTTGGGTGGCGACGAGTTTCGGCTCTACGAACTGATCTGGCAGCGCACGGTGGCCTCGCAAATGGCCGATGCGCAAGGCACCACGCTGAGCCTGCGGATCGCCGGAACGTCCGGTGAGCGGCGGGTGGTTTTTGCGGCCAGCGGGCGCACTATCACCTTTCCGGGATTCCTCAAGGCCTACGTGGAAACGGTCGACGAGCTTGCCGGCGGTGAAGCCGACGACGCCGAGCGGCGCCTACCGCGCCTGCGCCAAGACCAGCGGGTGGACGTCATCGAGTCGAACCCGGACGGGCATTCCACCAACCCGCCGGCACGCTACACCGAGGCATCGCTGGTCAGAACTCTCGAAGAGCTCGGTATCGGCCGTCCGTCGACGTACTCGTCGATCATCAAAACCATTCAGGACCGCGGTTACGTCTACAAACGGGGCAGCGCACTGGTGCCGTCCTGGGTGGCGTTCGCAGTCATCGGGTTGCTGGAACAGCATTTCCGCCGGCTGGTCGACTACGGATTCACCGCGACCATGGAAGACGAGTTGGACGCCATCGCCGCGGGCCGTGAGCACCGCCGAACGTTCCTGCGCAACTTCTACTTCGGCGGCGAACATGGCGTGACGGATTCGATAGCCCGGTCCGGCGGACTGAAGAAGCTGGTCGGAGTCAACCTGGAGGGCATCGATGCCCGAGAAGTCAACTCCATCAAGCTGTTCGATGACGCACAGGGTCGCCCGATTTATGTCCGGGTGGGTAAGAACGGGCCGTACCTGGAACGCATGGTGACCGGCGATGACGGCACACCGACGCCGCAGCGAGCTAATCTGCACGACACGGTCACCCCCGACGAGCTGACCCTGGAGGTCGCTGAGCAGCGGTTCGCGACACCGCAGGAAGGTCGGGTACTCGGGGTAGACCCGGCAACCGGCCACGAGATAGTCGCCAAAGACGGCCGGTACGGGCCATACGTCACCGAGATTCTGCCGGAACCCGTTGTCGGGCTCGAACAGTCGGCGAAGAAGGGCAAAAAACCCGCCGGGCCCAAGCCGCGGATCGGCTCACTGCTGCGCAGTATGAACCTGGAAACGGTAACCCTGGACGACGCGCTGAAATTGCTCTCGCTGCCCCGGGTGGTCGGTGTCGACCCTGAGTCCGGTGAACAGATTACCGCCCAAAATGGGCGCTATGGCCCGTATCTCAAGCGGGGCAGCGATTCTCGTTCGCTGGCCAGCGAGGAGCAGATATTCACCGTCACGCTCGATGAAGCGCTGAAAATTTATGCCGAGCCGAAACGCCGCGGTCGCCAAGCTGCCGCGGCACCACCGTTGCGCGAACTCGGCACCGATCCGGCGACGGGTAAGCCCATGGTGATCAAAGACGGCCGGTTCGGACCGTATGTGACCGACGGTGAAACCAACGCCAGTTTGCGCAAGGGCGATGAGGTGGCGTCGATCACCGACGAGCGGGCCGCTGAACTGTTGGCGGACCGGCGAGCTCGGGGCCCGGTGAAACGAGCCGCGAAGAAAACCTCGCGCAAGACACCGGCGAAGAAGACCGCCCGGCGCTGACTCAGCTGCGTTCGGCTTAGCTGCTTTCGGCCGGAATATCGTCGGACGAGGCCAGTTTGAGCGGCCGAGCCAGCTGGGTCGGAACGGTGCGCCCACGCAGTTCGACGACCTCGCCGACTTCCCAACGCAACGCCTCGACGTCCGGCGCACCGCTGACCGCGGCCGCCGAGGCAAGCACATGGCCGTCTTCCAGCTTGGCCAGCTCGGTGAGCCGGGCCGCCTCGTTGACCGGGTCGCCGATCACGGTGTACTCGAAGCGGGCTCGAGCACCGATATGGCCGGCGATGGCCCGCCCGGCTGACACTCCGATGCCGAAATCCGTCGATCCGAGTACCGGAAGTAACTGGTCATGCAGTTCCCGGGCGGCCGCCAGTGCGCCACCTGCGGCGTCCGGGTGCTCGATCGGGGCGCCGAAAATCGCCAGCGCGGCGTCGCCTTGGAATTTGTTCACGAAACCTCCGTGCCGGCCGACGGTATCGACCACCACGCGAAAGAAGTCGTTGAGCAGGTTGACCACCTTGGCGGGTCCGCGGGTCGCCGCCAGGTGGGTGGAGCCGACCATGTCGACGAACAACACCGCGACTTCGCGTTCCTGCCCGCCCAGTTCGGTGCCTCGCTCCAGCGCCCGCCGGGCGACATCCTCGCCGACGTAGCGGCCGAACAAGTCACGCAGCCGCTGCCGCTCGGCGAGGTCGCGCACCATATCGTTGAATCCGGCCTGCAGCAGGCCGATCTCGCTGGCGTCGTAAATCTGCATGTGCGCGTTGTAGTTACCGCGCTGCACTTCGCCGAGGGCCCACCGCAGTTGACGTAGCGGGTCCGCGATCGACATGGACACCAGGATGGTGCCGGCCAGCCCGATGCCCAACGCGGCCAACGCCAGCAGCAAGATCGGGTTGAACAGCTTGTCCGGGGACGCGCGCAGCAACGATGTCCGGTCGGCAACCACCGTCAACACGATCGCCAGCAACGGCACGCCGGTCGACAGCCCCCATGTCAGCAACTGGCGCAGGATCACCCCGGGCGCCCGCATGTTTTCCGGCAGCCCGGCACGCAATGCGGCGACCGCCACCGGCCGCAGCACGCGTTCTGATTGCAGGTAGCCGATGATGGCGGTCGCCGCGGCACCCAAGGCGACGGCAACTGCTACCACCGGTGCCACCCGGCTGGCCTCTGACCAGCCGACCATGATGAACACCACGCCGCCGACCAGCCAGTAGCCCAGGCTGATCAGCGAACGATAAAACGGCATCCGCAGGGCGCGGGACCGGGCCAACTCGGTGGCCGCCGGGTCGGCGTCGCTCAATAACCCGTCGCGGCGTTGCCACCGGAACACCGGCAGCAGCATCGACAGGCTGATCGAAAAACCGACGATGAACAGCAGCAGTAGTACCACCAGGAAGGCCACGATGTTGGTGGTCGGCAGGTCCTGCACCTCGACGCGATCTTCGGGGGGCAGACCGAACCGCAGGAATCCCAAGACGAACAATGCACCGATGATGTCGGCTTGCATCATGCTCAGGGTGAACACCGGCCACGGGGTGCGCACCACCCAGCGGATGAAGGTGACCATCCGCCTGCCGAACGTCAGCGTCGTGCTCACGAGCTAACCGTATCCGGCGAGCGGATGCAGCGCGGGTCGCGTCGACGCCGCCGGACCGACCGGGTCGGAATCGGTCGCTACTGTTGGCGGTGATGTCCGGGGTGTTTGCACGGTTGGTGGGCCAGCAGGCGGTGGAAGCCGTGCTGATCGCGGCCGCTCGGGCGGCTCGAGATGATTCGGCTCACAACGCGGCTGAGACCGCCGCTATGTCACATGCGTGGCTGATCACCGGCCCGCCGGGTTCGGGCCGCTCGGTTGCGGCGCTGTGTTTTGCCGCGGCGCTGCAATGCACGGCCGGCGGTGAGCCCGGCTGCGGGCAGTGCCGGGCTTGCACCACCGTGATGGCCGGTACCCACGCCGATGTGCGCCGTATCGTCCCGGAGGGGCTGTCCATCGGGGTGGACGATATGCGAGCCATCGTGCAGATCGCGTCCCGGCGACCGAGCACCGGGCGCCGGCAGATCGTGTTGATCGAAGACGCCGACCGGCTCACGGAAGGTGCGGCGAATGCCTTACTAAAAGTCGTCGAGGAACCGCCGCCGTCAACGGTGTTCCTGCTGTGCGCGCCGTCGACCGATCCGGCGGACATCGCGATCACGCTGCGCTCACGATGTCGGCATGTTGCGCTGGTGACGCCACGGCCGGCGGCGATCGCGCAGGTGCTGGCCGACGTCGACCGGCTGGATGCCGAAACGGCGAACTGGGCAGCATCGGTCAGCGGTGGTCACGTGGGTCGGGCCCGCCGGCTGGCCACCGATCCGGTGGCGCGCGAGCGCCGGCAAGCGGCGCTGGGTTTGGTGCGTGCGGCGGTGACACCGTCGCGCGCCTACGCCGCGGCCGAGGAACTGGTGGCCGCCGCCGAGGAGGAGGCACTCGACTTGACCGTCGGGCGCGCCGAGGCGGAAACCGAGGAACTGCGTACCGCGCTGGGTGCCGGTGGTACCGGCAAGGGCACCGCCGGGACACTGCGCGGAACCGCCGGAGCGCTCAAAGAACTTGAGCGACGACAGAAGTCACGCCAAACCAGGGCAGCACGGGACGTGCTGGACCGCGCCCTGATCGATCTGGCGACCTATCTGCGGGATGCCTTGCTGGCCCGGTCAGCGGTCGACACTGTGCGGCCCAACCATCCGGACATGGCTGAGCAGGTGGCGGCGCTGGCTGCGCACGCGCCGGCCGAAAGGGTGCTGCGCTGCATGGAGGCGGTGCTGGCGTGTCGCGACGCACTGGCGATCAACGTTAAACCGAAGTTCGCGGTTGATGCCATGGTCGCCACCATCGGTCAGGCGTTGCGGGTCGACCGGTAAACTCTGTGCCGCTCGGAAGAGCACGCCGCCTTAGCTCAGTCGGCAGAGCGATTCACTCGTAATGAATAGGTCGGGGGTTCGATTCCCCCAGGCGGCTCCGCTGTTTCCCGGTGAGCAGGTGGGTCCAAGGCTCGACACGCCGGACTCGAACCCGTTTCTGGATACGCTCGCAGCCGTGTCTCGAGCCATCAGACCGGAGCCACGTTGCCCACCGGTCCCGAGGCGATGCACACCGACAGCGCGGCGGTGTCCGCTCGTGCGGTGATGGCACTGCCCGCGCCAGGCAGCCGCAGGTAGATTCGGTTGAGCCCCGGACGCACCCGAACCCGCACATCCGCGCCGTCGGACAGCGCCAGCGTCATCGAGCCGTCGACATTGGCCAGGTAGTTGATCTCTGCGGTCCAGTCTGCCGGCAGTAGCGGACCGTCCAAACCCAGCAGCGCCGGGCGCTCGGGCTGTATCAGGTAGCCGCACTGTGGCACCGGGCCCGGCACGATGGTACGAACCCAGGTCACCTGCGCGTCCGTCAGCCGACCATGGTTATCCAACATGCGTAACTGTGTTGTCGCCGAGTCGAACTCAGGGCGATCCCGGATCAGGGCGAACAGGTGGCTGGCCAGATTCTCCGGCCAGGCCACCCGTTGCAGCACCAGCGGATCGACTTCCTGGTCGAGCAGTGCGGCGTTCGACGCCGCGCGGGCTGCCGCTAGGCTGCGGCGAGCGTTGGCCAGGTACGGCTGCACCGGGCTGTCACGCCAGGAGGTTAGGAACGTCGCGGTCGAGTACCAGCTGCTGGCCGTGAATGCCGCCGTTAAACCGACCGCGGCGACTGTCCGCGGCGTCGAAGCGCCCAACCAGCGCAACGATTCGCGGTTCGGCGCGCACCCTGCGACACCGCCTAACAGGGCCAGCACCACGACGAGGTCGGGTAGATAGCGCAGGGTCTGGGCCAACTCCAATGCGGTGAAGGCGGAAGAGCGCATCAAATAGATCGGCACCTGACACGCCGCGGCGTACCCGGCCGCAACCAGCCACACCGCCAGCAGTCGGCGTTTGCACAGCAGCGAAAGCACCAGCAGTCCGACCAGCACCACCCAACCGAGCACCATCACTACCGGTCCCGGCGCGGCCCACGGCGAGGCCGGCGCCCAGCGGGCCCAAGCCCAGGGGCCACCGGCCAGGCCCGGGACGATACCGCGGCTGACTGAGCGCACCAGAAGATCGCGGGTCATCGCGAGGTCGAAGCTCCAGCGCTGCTGGTTCACCACCGCCAGGTAGAGCAGAATCCACCCGGCGGTCAGCGCCAGCAACGCCGTCCACAGCCGGACGCCGTGCCGCCACACCAGGGTGACCGCGCCCACCACGTTCCCGGTGTTTTGCACGTGCCAGAGTAGAGCGGTCACTGCGAAAGCGACGAACGGAATCACCGCGGCTTTTTCGAAGAACAGCAGGCCACCCAGGTAAACCGCCGCGCCGGTGAGCGCGAAGCGCTGTTCGCCGCTGCGTACCAGCAGGATCGCGTCGGCGCACACCCAGGCCAACGCCGCCAGCATGGGTAGCGAGTTCAGCGCCGCCGCCCACCACGCGAACGCCGGAACTGCCAACGGACAAAACAATGCAAAGGTCAGCGGAACCAACAGCACCGGACGCCAACCCAGGATCACATACAACGCGCGCAGCAGCGCCAGCGACACCACCAGCTGCAGCACCACCAGGCTGACCGCTGGAAGGCTCCACTGCAGCGGCGCGAGTCGGGTGATGACACCGGAGACCAGATAAGCGCCGGGCATCAGGTGGCCGTCGTGGTCGTCGAGCAGGTACGACGCCGACAGCAGATGGTGGGTCCCGGCCCGACCGATCAGGATCAGGTCGTCCCAATAGAAGTAGCCGCCGAAAGCCAGCACCGTCCGGATCATGAGTTGGGCCGCGATCAAGGCCGCGGCCGTCACGGCGACCCCGGAGACGCGGGTAATCCGGGCGGGCATGGGTCTTTCTTACCTGTCGGTATGGTGGGCCGGTGCGGGCACTGGTTACCGGGGCAGCCGGGTTTATCGGATCGACGCTGGTCGACCGGTTACGGACGGATGGTCACTCGGTGATCGGTCTGGACAACTTCGCGACCGGGCGCGCCACCAATCTCGAACACCTGACCGGCGACCCGGATTTCTTTTTCATCGAGGCTGACATTGTCACCGCCGATCTGGACGCGGTTCTGGACCAGTACCGCCCGGAGGTGGTGTTCCACTTGGCTGCACAGATCGACGTTCGTCGCTCGGTGGCCGATTCGGCGTTCGATGCATCGGTCAATGTCATCGGGACCATCCGCCTCGCTGAGGCGGCCAGGCGCGCCCAAGTCCGCAAGATCGTGCACACCTCATCGGGCGGGTCCATCTACGGCACTCCATCGAGTTATCCGACCAGCGAGGCTGCCCCGACCGACCCCGCCTCACCGTATGCCGCCGGTAAGGTGGCCGGCGAAATCTATCTCAATACATTCCGGCACCTGTATGGGCTCGATTGCTCACACATCGCTCCGGCCAACGTCTATGGCCCGCGCCAGGATCCACACGGCGAGGCCGGAGTGGTCGCGATCTTCGCCCAGGCGCTGCTGTCCGGGAAACCGACCCGGGTATTCGGCGACGGGTCGCATACTCGCGACTATGTGTTCGTCGACGACGTGGTTGATGCTTTCATTCGGGCATCCGGACCGGATGGCGGAGGGCAGCGGTTCAACATCGGCACCGGGGTGGAAACCTCGGACCGTCAGCTGCATTCGGCCGTCGCGGCCGTCGTCGGCGCACCCGACGATCCGGAATTCTGCCCGCCTCGGCTGGGCGATCTGGAACGTTCCTGCCTGGATATCGGCCTGGCCCAACGAGTTCTGGGCTGGCGCCCGCAGGTGGCGTTGGATGATGGGCTACGGCGTACGGTGGCTTACTTCCGGCACACATCGAGTTGACAGCTGACGGTCCGCCGAACCGGCTCGACGCGGTAGATGACCGGCTTATCGACCGCGAACCGCAGCAGTGGCCTTGACCAGTAAGTCCGACAGCACCTGCTGGGGATTGAGGTCCTCGTCAACGCTGCCCATGGCGACGACGGAGGTCTGGTCGCTGAGTCCGGCGGTGAAGATGTAATCCGGGTCTTCGTCATCGCTGACCGTGACCTTCACAGCGGTGGTGGTGACGCCGTCGATCTTCGGTGCCGGGATGGCTTCGGCGGTGCCGGTCGACTCCGGGTCGTCGGTGATTGAGAACTGATCGCAGCCTTTGGGCGGTGCGCCGATCGGAACCGGCTGGGGCAATGTGAGTGCGACGACGAACATATCGCCCTGATCGCTCGTCGCGCGCACCCCGGCTGCTCGAGCACCCGGCGAGGGCTCGGCGTACGGCGGAATGAGTAGTGCGCGACATTGCGGCGGATCCACTTGCGCCCCGGTGAAAGCGGCCACACCGGAGTTATCGATATCTTGTTGGGCAAGCGTTTTCACCGGCTCGGATTCCGTGGTGAAACCAGGCGGGAAGTCGTTTTTGACGTTATCGACACGGGCGATGTCGTAGGCGGCGGCCGGAGCCGGGGAGGTGCTGCTCGGTTCCGACGACCGCGCCGCCGACGTCCGGTCCGATCCTTGTTCTGCCGAATGACCACACCCGGTGAGTGCGACAACACTCACGACAAAAATCGCTAACCACGGGCTTTTGCGGGCGGTATGTCGCAGAGAGGTCATTACGTCAACCTAGGTTCGGTCACAACTGGCCGTCGGCGATCGGCGGGGCCCGAGTGGTTGGTCACCCTACGGCGATTTGCTGAACTTTCAAGCCGATCGGACCTGATTTCTGAATTTGAAAAAGTGCGCACCAGCAGCGGCGTACGCGTGGACATCCGATTCCCGAGCGATCTGTGCCCCCGCCATGCTGAGAAGATTCACCCGCTATGGCATACTCGCGCCCGGAGGGGAGTATTCCTTCGTCGCAGCGTCGTCATCACGTCGTCCGCCATCGGCCGACCGGCGCGGCGGGCCAATGCCGGCGGAAAAGACCTCCAGCGCTGACTGACGCTGGAGGCTTGGTATGTGCACAACCCCCGGACAATCTGTCCGGAAATTCTCGCCGTGGCGCGCCGCCGCCAAGGGAATCGAGCTGGCTTCGGCGCTCGGCGGGGCGGCCACGCAGACCGTCGCCGCCACCGCGGACGTGGTGGGATCGGTGGCATCGGCCGGTTTTGAGCTCGCCACCGTGCCGATTCGGGTGGGCGCCACGGTGTTCTCCGCCGACGGTACCGCTCTACCACTGCGTCGGCGCTGCTGGCGCGGTGACGGGCGGGCGTGGATCGCGGTGCGTGGGTTAGACGGCACCGATGGTGCCGAACTCGGCGCAGCGGTGCTGGACGCAGTCCAGGGTCAACCGGGTGTGACCTCGGTGTGGCTGAATCGTCCGCTTTCCCGGGTTGTTGTCGAAGTCGACGATGAAGTATCGCTGACCGACTTGTATTCGGCGGTCGACGACGCCGAGAAGACCTTCCACCAGGCCGATGGCCGCGCGGGCAGAAACGGCTCGGCCCGGACCGGCAGCCTGCCGGGCGACGGCCTACTGCTGGTCGCCAGGGGCGCCATGGTAGGCGCCAACGCCGCGGGGCTGGCCATCGCGGTGACGGGCAGCCTCCTGCGGTGGCCCCGGGCACCGAAAATGGTGGACGCGGCCGTGTCGATCGCGAAGTACCAACCGTGGTTGAGGCGCCTGCTCGAGGACCGGATCGGCCGCGAAGCCGCAGACAGCGTCCTGTCGCTGGCTTCCCTCGCGGGGCACGTCGTCACACTGTCGCCGGCGATCCTGGCCGTGGACTTGGCGATGGAGGCGGTCAAGGCGGCTGAGTGTCGGGCCGCCGCACAGGCGTGGATGCGTTACGAGCCGCAGCTGGCCCGCCATGCCGACCACCCGGACGTGCACCCCCCGTCACGCCCGGTTCCACCACCGGACGGACCGGTCGAACGTCAGGCGAGGCGCATGGCGGTGATACAGCTGATCGGCACCGGGCTGGTCGGTGCCATCACCCGCAATCCTGAGATGGCGTCGAGCGCGGCGCTGGCCGCCGCCCCCAAAGCCATGCGCACCAGTTGTGAGTCGTTCGCGGCAGGGCTCGGTCAGGGTTTGGCCGATCGGCATTCGGTGCTGCCCCTGCGACCCGAGAGTCTGCGCCGACTCGACAAGGTCGATGCGCTGGTCATCGACCCGCGGGCGCTGTGCAGCGAGAAACTGCGGGTGGTGCGGGTCCGCGGCGCCGACGGCGAACCGGCTGAGCTTTCCCGGGCGTGGCGTCACGCACAGGATCTGCTTTCCCGAGCCGATCTCACCCCGGGCTGGCATCGGCTCAACGGGCTATCCGGGCGGGGATCGGGCCGCAAAGGTGCGGTCGAGGCCCTGATCTTGCCTGCACACCACCCGTTGGCAGCGGCCGTGCTGGTCGAGGCTCGAGGGTCAGGGGCGGAATTGGTCTCGGTTGACTCGACGGACATCGCCGTCCTCGGGGAGTTGCGGACCGCGTTCGACGAGATCCACCCGATTGCCGGCTCAACCGATGACTCGATCATCGACTCGACTCTCGCCGCAGCGGTGACCGAGCTGCAGCAGGCCGGCCGCACTGTCGCGGTGCTGTCCTCAAGCGGTGCGCAAGCGCTGTCGTCGGCGGATGTGGCGTTGGGTGTCATGCCGGCCGCTGAGGCCGCTGAACCAACCTGCCGGCCGCCCTGGAACGCCGATCTGATCCTGGCCGACCTCGCCGGCGCGTGGCAGGTACTGCACGCGCTGCCTGCGGCCAGGGCGGCGAGCCAGCGTGGAATTGCGATCTCCGCCAGCGCGTCGGCCTTGGCTGCAGTGTTCATGGTTCCCGGGGCGCGGCGCCGACGGGGGCGTGGGGCCGGACCGGTGACCCTCGGCGCCGCCGCAGGATTGCTTTCCGGCTACCTGCTCGCCCGCCGCACGGTACGCGTCCTTCCGCCCCGACCGGCACCGGCCTACGAGTGGCACGCGATGTCGGTGGAGCAAGTGCGTGAGGTGTTGTTGCCGGCCGGTACCGACGCGGACACTCGCGACCGGTATTCGACCGCACCCGGTTCTCGAGCCCCGAACATGGCTTGGCAGTTCGCTAAAGCCGTCCGAGCCGAGTTGTCGGATCCGCTGACTCCGGTGTTGGCACTGTGCTCGGCGGCAACCGCGCTCTTGGGCTCGCCGATCGACGCGGTGATGGTGGGCACGGTGCTGACCGGGAATGCCATGCTTGCCGCCGGCCAGCGGTTACGCGCCGAAAATCGACTGAATATTCTGCTGGCCCAACAAGTTCCGCCGGCGCGCAGAGTCATCGTCGGCGACGGCGGGGCACAAGCCTACCGCGAGGTCATTGCCGAACAACTGCAGCCCGGCGATCTGATCGAGGTGCGCAGCAACGAGGTAGTGCCGGCCGACGCCCGGGTGATCGAGGAGTCCGACCTCGAGGTTGACGAATCCTCGCTCACCGGCGAGTCGCTGTCGGTGGACAAGCAGGTCGAAGCCACGCCGGGCGCAGAACTGGCCGACCGACGCTGCATGCTCTATGCCGGGTCCACGGTGATAGCCGGAACCGCGGTCGCGCTGGTGACCGCGGTAGGTGCGGAGACCCAGACGCGGCGCGCTACCGAACTGGCTTCCGGTGACCTGCCCGAGGTGGGTCTGCAGTATCACCTCAGCCAACTCGTCAGCCGTGCATTCCCGGTCAGTGCCGGCGGAGGTGCGTTGGTCGGTGCGCTGGGGTTGGTTCGTGGCGGAGGCCTGCGCCAGGCGCTGGGCAACGCCATCGCGGTGGCTATCGCCGCGGTCCCGGAAGGGATGCCGCTGATGGCAACCCTGGCCCAACACGCGTCGACGCAGCGGCTCAGCAAGTCCGGTGCCCTGGTGCGGGTTCCGCGTTCGGTAGAGGCACTCGGCCGCATCGGCGTGGTCTGCTTCGACAAGACCGGCACGCTGAGCGAAAACCGCTTGCGGGTAACCCGGGTCTACCCGGTGTCGAAGCACTCGGCTGAGGACGTTTTGGGATGCGCCGCGCAGGCCGCGCCGGCGCCCGAGGGCGCCGCCCACGCCCACGCGACCGATCAAGCCATCATCGAAGCGGCAGCTGAGGTCGACGGTGCGGCGCCGTGGTCGGAACCGGACGCTCATCTGCCGTTCCGCTCCGGTCGGGCATTCTCGGCATCAATGTCGGGAACCAGGCTGACCGTCAAAGGTGCACCGGAGGTGGTGCTGGCGGCCTGCAAGAACGCTGGCGCCACAAGCGGAAACAAACTGGCCGGCACGGTTGCCGCGATGGCCGCTGAGGGCCTGCGGGTGATCGCCGTCGCTGAACGTCGGCTGACCGCCGCGCAGGCGCGAGCTATCCGGGAAGAACCCGACCGGATCGTCGAAGCGTGCGGCACCGGGCTGACCCTGGCCGGATTCCTCGGCCTGGCCGACACCCCGCGGCCTGAAGCGCCGCAGCTGCTGGCCAATCTGACCGATCGAGGTATAGCGATCCGGATGATCACCGGTGATCACCCCATCACCGCCACCGCGATCGCCAGAGAGCTCGGCGTATCGGTGCCGCCGGAGAAAGTGATCACCGGCTCTGAGTGGAACGCGCTGTCCCGCAAGGAGCAGGAGGGCGTGGTGTCCGAGCGGGTGATTTTCGCCCGGATGTCGCCGGAGAACAAGGTGCAGATCGTGCAGACGCTGGAGCGCGCCGGTCACGTGTGCGCCATGGTGGGTGACGGCGCCAACGATGCGGCCGCGATCCGAGTCGCCACCGTGGGCGTCGGTGTGGTCGCCCGCGGCAGCGACGCCGCCCACACCACCGCCGACGTGGTGCTGACCGACGGCCGCATCGAGTCGCTGGTGGATGCCATCGACGAGGGCCGTCGGCTGTGGCGGGGCGTGCAAGCCGCGGTGGCGGGGCTGCTCGGCGGAAACGCCGGCGAGGTGATCTTCTCCGTCATCGGCACTGCGTTGACCGGAAACTCACCGCTCAACACCCGCCAGCTGCTGCTGATGAACACCATGACCGATGCGTTGCCGGCCACGGCCGTTGCGGTCAGCACGCCCAGCGGGCCGGTGCAGCGTGCCACGCAGGGCATCGACGAAGCCAAACTGTGGCGTGCGGTGGCGGTCCGCGGCGGGATCACCGCGGCCGCCGGCACGGCGGCCTGGGCGATGGCCAGGCTCACCGGGACTCCGCAGCGGGCATCCACGGTGGCGTTGATCGCTTTGGTGTCCGCGGAGCTCGGCCAGACCGTGGCGGACTCCCAGGCACCGCTGGTACTGGTCACCGCTGCGGGTTCACTGGCCGCGTTCGCGATGATGATCAGCACCCCGGGGGTCAGTCAGCTGCTCGGGTGTACCCCGGTCGGTCCCCTGGGCTGGGCGCAGGGCATCGGTAGCGGCGCCGCAGCGGCCCTAGCGGTCGCGGTCGCGACCCGGCTGCCGGCGGGTCGCGGCGCGCCGGCGGCTGCGGCGGCCGATGCCGGCCCGGTGCCGGATCGTCGGTTGCGTGTTGCGTCCGCGCCACCTCCAGGACGCCGAAGCGCCACAGCACCGCGTAAAGCTCGCGCAACGGAACCGTCAGCAGCCGTGCGGTCGCTGACCCTAGTGGATCGGCCAGCGCATCTGTCGCCCACATAGCCCCCACGGTGGTCGACGCACCCGGCGAGACGGCAACGACTTCGTTACCGATGAGCAAATTGTTGCGGAAACACCGGAGCCGCCGTGATCTCGCGGCTAGCCGTGCTCGGGTGCCTGGGCGCCCTGCAGCGCTATCGCCCGGGCGAGCCGCGCATACCGCAATTCAAGGTCCTTGAAACGCATGTACGTGCTCAACGTGGTGAAAATGAAGGCGATGATCAGCACGTACAACATCAAGTCGGTTCCGCGAGCCACACCCAGCCAGTTCGCCACCACCGTGGTGTCGTCGGGGCGCAGTACGGCGTAGATGCCGGCAACCACGAAGCCGATGTAGCCGACCTTGACCCAGGCTCGTGACCTTGCACTGGTGCGCGACCGCAACAACCCGAACAACGCCACGATCGCCACGATCAGCAACACCTGGATCCAGTGGATCGTCATCGCAGCATCCTTCCGCGCAGCCAATCGTCGAAGATGATGTTGACGCCGTTCAGCAGCGGCTGGCCCTTGGACTTCGAGTAGCTGCTGTACAGCACCTCGATCGGTTCCTCGATTACCCGCCAGCGATTCTGATCGGCCAGCATGATGAATTCGCCGGCGTGACTCATCCCGCTCATGGTGATGTCGAGTCTGTCGGCGACGGTTTTGTTGAACACCCGTAGGCCGTTGTGGGCATCGGTCAGTCCGAGCCGCCGGCTTCGTGGGCTCAGCCGCGCGGCGCTGCGCAGCACGACGCGTTTCAGCAGCGAAGGCTTGCTGACGCCGGCACCGGCGAACCGACTGCCGATGACGACGTCAGCACCGGTAGCGGCCAGTCGATCAACCATCGCCAGCAGGTCGGCGAGCCGGTGTTGACCGTCGGCATCGAAGGTGGCGAAAACTTGTGCCGTGGGCTGCTTTCGGGCATATTCCACACCGGTCTGGATGGCTGCGCCCTGGCCTAGGTTGACCGGATGCCGGACCAGATGTGCCCCGGCTCGAAGAGCGATCTGCCCGGTGCCGTCGGTGCTGCCGTCGTCGACGCAGACCAGATGATCGAATTCCGACCGTAGATCGGCGATGACATCACCGATGACGGTCGACTCGTTGAAGGCGGGCACGACAACCCAGACGTTGGGGTGGTGCCCGGCCGGGTCCTTCGGGTTCATCGCGTCCATCTGGCTCTACAAGCTACCCGCAGTCACCGATTACTCAGTGCTCATCGCAAGCCAACGCCGTCAGGTGCAGTGTCATCCCGACCAGCGGGCCGCACAACAGTGCAATCACCGTCCGGGTTCCCAGACCCAGCGGCAGCAGTAACAACAGGGTCGAAGTCACCGTGGCAGCGACCCAACCGAGCGCATACGCGCGGTGCAAGGCGTTGGCGACCGTTGCTGCACCGGTGAGTGTCAGCAGTGCGATCGCCACCGCTGCCGTGGTCAACCCGGCCAACAGGGCGCCGCCGGCCTGATACTCGGGCCCGAACGCCACCCGCAGCAGCCAGGGTCCGATTAAAGCGGCGCCGATGACGCCGAGCACACCGATGCCGGCGATGAACGCCGCCGGGTAGAGCAGCGCCCGCAAGCGGTCGTGGCGCTGATCGACGAAGTGGGCGATCAGGTTTGCCTGCAGCGCAGTCATGGGAACCAGTAGGGGCGCGCGGGTCACAATGACCGCCAGGATGACGACTCCTCCTTCGGCGCCCAGTTCTGCCGAGGTTGCCTGCAGTAATACCGGAAAACCCATCACCAGCACCGCACTGGCCCCGGCTGCCGCGATCGAATGGCCCGCGCCACGCAAGAACCTGGCGGCGCTGCCCGGTGCCGACACCCGGGCCGCCGCCCGAGTGGCCGGTGAGCTGGCCAGCATGACGAGCCATGCCGTCGCGCCTGCCACGGTGGCCCACAAGAACCCGGCCAGGCCCCACCCCGTCACGAACGCGACTGCGGCGACGGCGACCCGGGTGGCGGCGTCGGTCACCATCAAGGCCCCATACTGGGTCCACCGGTTGGCGCCGGCCAGCATCCCCAGCAGGGTGGCGTGCAGGCAGAACCCGGCCAGCCCGACCCCGAGCAGGCCTACCGACAGCAGACGTTCCTGCACGAAGACGTGCCTGCTCCACAGCGGGGCGCTGGCGACAATCGCCGCGGCTGCGGCGATGCTGATCGCCGCGGCCACCCGTAGCGGCCGGATGCGCGGGGCGGACACACCGGCGTCGGGGTCGAGGTAGCGCGCTGAGCGAATCTCTCGAGTGGTCTCCTGCAGCAGACCGTTAGTGGCCCCGGTGACCAGGCCGAAAGCGCCCCAGAACACCGCGAAAACCGAGTAGCCGGCCGGAGCCAACCCACGGGCCGCCAGGTAGATCACCGCGTAGCCGCACGCCGCGGTCAGTGCGGTTGCCGTACCAACTCGGGCGACGCTGCCCCGCGCAACGGGACCGACGGCTGCGACGACTCCGTCGGCTTCGGTGACGAAGGGTGGCGGCCGTTGAGCGGGGATTTCCGGCGTTGCCACAGTTAGAAAATACTCAGCGCGAGTCCTGAAGTGTCTCCGGGCGCACGACCTGCCACACTGATCGGAAAGAGGGGAGCATTCCCGCACCGCGGCGTCGCCACTGCGCCGGCTCGTCATGGTACTGCCGAGGCCAGCCGCCGATCATGTGGCGCGCGTGGCGGCGGAACAGACCCTCGGGCGTTTGCTCGACGACCGGAGGTCCGCCCGTTGCACCTGTCGCTGCTGGAGTGGGTCGTCACCGTCGGGGTGACGATCACTGTGCTGCTCTTCGACGTGCTGGTGATCGCCCGCCGGCCGCACGAGCCGACGATGGCCGAATGTGCGAAAGCGCTGTCCGCCTACATCGCGCTCGCCGTGATGTTCGGGACCTGGATCTGGTTCGGTCACGACCAGCGGTTCGCGATGCAGTTCTTCGCCAGTTGGCTCACCGAGTACAGCCTGTCCGTGGACAACCTGTTCGTCTTCGTCCTGATCATCGCTAGCTTCAATGTGCCCAAACGGTATAAGCAAGAGGTGCTGTTCGTCGGCATTCTGCTGGCGCTGACATTCCGCGGTATCTTCATCACCCTCGGCGGAGTGGCCGTCCAACATGTGTCGTGGGTGTTCTACCCGCTTGGTGTGTTCATCATCTACACCGCGTTCCGCATGGGCCGCAGCGGCATGTCCGGCGGCGGCGCGGATAACGCGGTCGTGCGGTTCGCCCGCAACCATCTGAATACCACCCACCAATGGAACGGCGTCAAGCTCTTCGTCAAAGTGGGCGGTCGGCGATGCATGACGCCGATGTTCCTGGTCGTCTTGGCGTTGGCCAGCGCCGACTTGATGTTCGCGTTGGATTCCATCCCCGCGGTCTACGGACTTACCCGGCAGCCGTATCTGGTTTTCGCAGCCAACGTGTTCGCGCTGATGGGCCTGCGACAGTTGTATTTTCTGCTCGGCGGCATGCTGGAGCGGCTGAAGTATCTGTACCGCGGCCTGGTGCTCATCTTGTTGTTCATCGGGGTGAAGCTGATCCTGCAGGCGCTACGTCAGAACCAGTTGCCGTTCATCAACGGCGGCGCGCCGGTTGACGCGCCGAGGATCGCGACTTCGACCAGTCTGGTGGTCATCGTGGTGATCCTGGTGGGAACCACCATCGCCAGTTTGTACCGGACGAGGGTCACCGAGGCCGATTAGCGGCTCAGTGACCGGAGGCCTGGAATCGTTCGATTGACCGCTGTACTTCCGCCTCGGCCTCCGCGCGGCCCACCCAGTCAGCCGTTTTGACGAACTTGCCGGGTTCCAGATCCTTGTAATGCATGAAGAAATGTTTGATCGCGTCGAGTTCGCTGGCTGGAACGTCACCGATGTCGGCGATGTGGTCCCAACGCGGATCGCCGGCCGGTACGCACAGCACCTTGTCGTCGCCGCCGTGCTCGTCAGTCATTTGGAACATCCCCACCGGCCGCGCCGCCAACAGCACGCCGGGAAACACCGATTGCGGCAGCAACACCATGGCGTCCAACGGGTCACCGTCCTCGCCGAGGGTGTCCTCAATGAAGCCGTAGTCGGCCGGATACCCCATCGGGGTGTACAGGTAGCGGTCCAGCCGAAGGCGTCCGGTCTTGTGGTCGACCTCGTATTTGTTGCGCTGGCCCTTGGGGATCTCGATTGTGACGTCGAATTGCACCGGATCGGCTCCTTCGGCTGGTCTGGTCGGGTCGGGATGAGTGTATGGTTGCCGGCTCCGGCTTGAAGGCTCACCCCGACCGGGGGCAATCTCGGGGCCGTGACACCCGGCGTGGGCCGCTCCAACGGTCGGTTGCCGGACCGGTCCGGCAGAATTGGCCTGACCGGCACCGCCGCCGACGATGATGCCGGCGTAGCCGGGAGCTGAGGAGTGGCGCCATGAGCAGGAGAACGATGCGTTCGACTCGACGGCCGGTAGCCACCCGCCTGGGGATCGGGATCTCGGTGCTGGCGTTGGTGGTCGCAGTGGCGGCGGCCGCAGCGTTTTGGAGTTCGACCGAGCGTGGCGCCGGAGACGCTCAGGGCATTCCGGAACCGCCGATGGCCACCGCGAGCCCGGACGTGGTTCCAGTAGCCGACACCGCGCCGATGCCGACCGCCGAAGGGATGGCGCTGGCTCTGTCCGCGGTGGCGGCCGACCCGAACTTGGGCCGCCTGGGTGGCCGGATCTCCGATGCGATGACCGGAAAGCCATTGTGGCAGAAGCAAGATGATTTGCCCATGCAGCCGGCGTCGACGAACAAGGTGCTCACCGCGGCCGCGGCGCTGCTGACGCTGGACCGAGACACCCGGATCACCACCCGAGTGACCACCGGCAGCCAGCCCGGCGTCGTGGTGCTCGTCGGTGCCGGCGACCCGACGCTATCGGCCGCCCCACCCGACCAGCACACCTGGTACCGGGACGCCGCTCGGATCAGCAACCTTGCCGACCAGGTGCGGCGCAGCGGTGTGGCAGCGACCGCCGTACATGTGGACACCTCGGCGTTCACCGGGCCAACCATGGCGCCCGGCTGGGATCCGGCGGACATCGAAGGCGGCGATGTCGCTCCGATCGAGCCGGTGATGCTCGACGCCGGACGCATCCAGCCGACGACCGTGGAGTCTCGCCGATCGCCGACCCCGGCACTGGATGCCGGGCGGGCGCTTGCCGACGCGCTCGGAATCGACGCCAGCCGGGTCTCCGTCGGCTCCGCTTCGGTGAGTGGCCGGGAGCTGGGCTCGGTGCGGTCGGCACCGCTGACGACCCGGCTGGTCGAGATGATGAACGCCTCCGACAACGTCATGGCCGAATGCATCGCCCGTGAAGTGGCGGCCGCCATGCACCGGCCGCGGTCCTTTGCGGGCGCGGTGGATGCGGTGACCAACCGGCTGGCCACCGCGCATATCGATCTGGCCGGCGCAATGCTGGTGGATTCCAGCGGCCTGTCGGTGGACAACCTGTTGTCCGCCAAGACCCTCGACGCGGTGGTGCAGGCCGCGGCCGGGCCCGGCCAGCCGGAACTGCGGCCACTGCTGGACACGCTGCCGGTTGCCGGGGGCAGCGGCACGCTGTCGGAGCGTTTTCGCGAATCGGCGACCGAGCCGGACCCGGCCGGCTGGTTGCGGGCGAAAACCGGATCGTTGACTCGAACCAATGCGTTGGCCGGCGTCGTCACCGACCGCGACTGGCGGGTGCTGACGTTCGCGTTCATCTCCAACGATGCTGGCCCGATCGGCCGTATCGCGATCGACGCGGTGGCCGCCACCCTGCGTTCGTGTGGATGCGGATCGTGACACCTCACCAGCCGGGGCGCGCTGACCCGGCGCGACGCGACGGGGACGGATCACCGAGCCTGAACATCGGGCGTGCGGTGGATTGGCGCTTCGCCGCGACGGTGGGCGGTTGGCTGGCCCGTCCAGCACCGCCGACCACCGAGTACACCCGCCGTCAGGTCATCGATGATCTGCTCAGCTCGGCCAAGGTAGCCGAGCCACTGGTGCGCGAGGTAACCGGGCTGGGCGCCGACGGCGTTGTCCCCGACGCCCGGGTCGTCGACCGGACAGAGTGGATCGCCACGGCCGCCGAATCGATGCGGACGATGACGGGTGGGAGTGACCAACCGAACGGCTTTTTCACCGGACGGTTGACCGGTGCCCAAACGGGTGCGCTGCTGGCCTTCGTGGCGTCGGGCATTCTCGGTCAGTACGACCCCTTCAGCACCACAAGTGCAAACGGTGCGGACAGTGTCGGCTGCTTGCTGCTGGTGTATCCGAATGTGATCGCCGTAGAGCGCCAGCTGCGCGTGGCGCCGGCCGATTTTCGGTTATGGGTGTGTCTGCACGAGGTGACCCACCGGGTGCAGTTCACCGTCAACCCGTGGTTGTCCGATTACATGTCGCAAGCCCTTGCGGTGCTGACCGCAGAAAGCGGCGACGATTTCATGCAGGTGGTGGCGCGGCTCGCCGACTACGTCCGAGGCCGGTGGAGCGGCGCGGACAGCGGGTCCAACGCATCAGGGGTTCTGGGTCTGCTGCGCGCGGTGCAGTCGGAGGCACAGCGCAACGCGCTGGACCAGTTGTTGGCGCTCGGCACCCTGCTGGAGGGCCACGCCGATCACGTAATGGACGCAGTCGGGCCCAAGGCGGTGCCGTCGGTAGCGACGATCCGCCGCCGCTTCGATGAGCGGCGGCAGCGCAGCCAGCCGCCGCTGCAGCGGCTGCTACGGGCGTTGCTGGGTATCGACGCCAAGCTCAGCCAATACACCAGGGGTAGAGCGTTCGTCGACCATGTGGTGGAGCGGGTCGGAATGCAGCGATTCAACGCGGTATGGTCGGGGCCGCAGACTCTGCCGCTGAACACCGAAATCGAAGAGCCGCAACGATGGATCGACCGGGTGCTGTAGGGCGGCTGCGTGAGGCTGTCGCGAAGTTCGGCGAGACGTATTTGCCCGGCCAGGACCGATGGTCGGTGGGATTGTCCGGCGGCCCGGATTCGCTGGCGCTGACCGCTGTCGCCGCGGCACTGCGGCCCACCACCGCGTTGATCGTTGATCATGGGCTGCAAGCGAATTCGGCGGAGGTGGCCGATACCGCGCGGGCACAGGCGATGGAGCTTGGCTGTGTTGGCGCGCAAATACTCTCTGTGCGAGTCGGCAGCGAGGGTTTTCGCGGCGGGCCGGAGGCAGCGGCTCGAACCGCCCGCTATGCAGCATTGGACGCAGCCCGCGATGCATGTTCGGTTCTGCTCGGTCACACGTTGGACGATCAGGCTGAGACGGTGTTGCTCGGGCTGGGCCGTGGCTCCGGCGCACGGTCGCTCGCCGGCATGCGTCCGTACGACCCACCGTGGTGTCGGCCGCTGCTCGAGGTACGACGCAGTGTGACCCATGCGGCTTGTGCCGAGTTGGGTTTGCGGCCTTGGCAAGATCCGCACAACACCGACCGCCGCTTCGTCCGAACCAGGTTACGCAGCGAGGTGCTACCTCTTCTGGAAGATGCCCTCGGCGGCGGAGTTGCCGAGGCGCTGGCTCGCACCGCTACCGCGCTGCGCGAGCACACCGAGTTGATCGACTCCCTTGCCGCACAGGCGTCGCCGGCTGCTACCCGTGGGGCCGACCTGGACACCGGTGCGTTGGCGGCGCTGCCCGGACCGGTCCGACGTGCTGTCATCCGCGGTTGGTTGTTGGGCGGCGGCGCCATCGGGCTGACCGACAAGCAGATTCGCGGGGTGGACCTGCTGGTCACTCGGTGGCGCGGTCAGGGCGGGGTGGCGGTCGGATCGGCATTACGCAACCGGAGACTGGTCGCCGGCCGCGCCGGCGACCTGCTCAAGCTGCGTGAAGAGCCGGTCTGACTAGGTTGTTGCGCGGCTGTGACGGGTTGCCTGGTTGGTTGTCGGCCGTTCGCATGGCACGCTGTGGTCGTGGCCCAGAACTCCCCGGAGTTGTATCCAGGCGATATCAAATCGGTGCTGCTGACCGAGGAGCAGATCCGCACCCGCACCACCGAACTCGGGGCGCTGATCGGCCGTGACTACCAGCACTGCCGCGATCTGCCCGGCAGCGGCGACTTGATATTGGTCACCGTGCTCAAGGGCGCGGTGCTGTTCGTCACCGACCTGGCTCGGGCGATATCGGTGCCCACCCAGTTCGAGTTCATGGCGGTCAGTTCCTACGGATCGTCGACGTCCTCGTCGGGTGTGGTGCGCATCCTGAAGGATCTCGATCGCGATATTAGTGCCCGTGACGTGTTGATCGTCGAAGACGTCGTGGACTCCGGATTGACCTTGTCATGGTTGCTGCGCAATCTGGCTACCCGGCAGCCGCGATCGCTGCGGGTGTGCACATTGCTGCGCAAACCGGATGCCAGGCGCGCCGGTGTCGACATCGCTTATGTGGGCTTCGACATTCCGAACGAATTCGTGGTCGGCTACGGCTTGGACTACCTCGAACGTTATCGGGACCTGCCCTATATCGGGACCCTCGACCCGCACGTCTATCAGGTCTGACGCCGGTGATAGCGGCGACCCGCTGCGCACGGCTTCGCCGTGCTGGCGATCGCCGCGGGTGTGATGGCGG
>CAZPZQ010000020.1:0-21634 GCA_964590745.1 uncultured Mycobacterium sp.
CACTGCCGAGTTGGCCGCGGCGAAGACCCGGACCGGGCGCACCATTTCGGTGGTGCTGCCCGCTCTGGACGAGGAAGAAACCATCGGCTCGGTGATCGACAGCATCAGCTCTCTGGTCGGCGGGCTGGTCGACGAATTGATCGTGCTGGACTCCGGCTCGACCGACGACACCGAGATCCGCTCCATCGCCGCCGGCGCGCGCGTGGTCAGCCGCGAGCAAGCGGTTCCCGAGGTCGCCCCGAAGCCCGGCAAGGGCGAAGCGCTGTGGCGCTCACTCGCGGCGACCAGCGGCGACATCGTGGTGTTCGTCGACTCCGACCTGATCGATCCAGACCCGATGTTCGTCCCGAAACTCGTCGGCCCGTTGCTCACCGGCGAGGGGATTCACCTGGTCAAAGGCTTCTACCGGCGGCCGCTCAAGGTCAACGGGTCGGAGGATGCCAACGGCGGTGGCCGGGTCACCGAACTAGTGGCCCGGCCGTTGCTGGCCTCATTGCGGCCCGAGTTGTGCGGAGTGTTACAGCCGCTGGGTGGGGAGTATGCGGGCAGCCGCGAACTGTTGATGTCGGTGCCATTCGCCCCCGGCTACGGCGTTGAGATCGGCCTGTTGATTGATACCTATGATCGGTTGGGTCTCGATGCAATCGCCCAGGTCAATCTGGGTGTGCGGGCACATCGCAATCGTTCGCTGGCGGAGCTGGGTGTAATGAGCCGCCAGGTTGTCGCCACTTTGTTGTCGCGGTGCGGCATCCCCGATTCCGGGGTGGGACTCACCCAGTTCTTCGTCGACGACGATGGTTGCCTGCCCAGAACAGCGGCTGTGTCGCTGAGCGACCGGCCGCCGATGAATACGCTGCGGCGGCGCTGAGCGGCGGATCAGCACGCGGTGCGCGATGAGCGCGATGAGGCAGTATCGATAGTGTGACGCTGGTGCTGCTGTATCTGGTTGTGCTGATCCTCATCGCGCTGCTGCTCTTCGGGTTGGCCAGCCTACTTTTCGGTCGTGGAGAACAGTTGCCACCGCTGCCCCGGGCGACGACCGCCACCGTACTTCCGGCGTCAGGTGTTACCGGCGCCGACGTCGACGCGGTGCGGTTCAGCCAGGTGTTGCGCGGCTACAAAACCAGCGAGGTGGACTGGGTGCTGGACCGGTTGGGCCAGGAACTGGACCAGCTGCGCGGCGAACTCGCTGCCGCGCACGCCGCCGCCGACACCGCGGCGGCACCAGAGCGTGTCGGCGATGTTCCGAGCGGTCGGGGCAGCCGAACCGGGTCTGACGGTGGCGGGTAGTAGCTGCGGTGACGGCCTGGTCCGCTGCGGCTGGGCCGACACCGGTTCTCAGCTGTACCGCGATTACCACGATCAGGAGTGGGGCCGTCCGGTGCACGACCGGACGGCGTTGTTCGAGCGGATCAGCCTGGAAGCGTTCCAGAGCGGTCTGTCCTGGTTGGTGATCTTGCGCAAGCGGGAGAATTTCCGGCGGGCGTTCTCGGATTTCGACGTCGAAACGGTGGCCCGCTACACCGACGCCGATGTGGCCCGGCTGATGGCCGACCCCGGCATCGTGCGTAACCGGGCCAAGATCGAGGCAACGATCCGCAACGCCCGGGCCACCGTCGACCTCAAGTCCGCGGACTTAGCGGAGCTACTGTGGTCGTTCGCGCCGGCGCCGCGCCGCCGGCCTGCCGCGCCGTCAGAAATCCCGGTGGTCAGCGCGGAATCCACAGCGATGGCGCGGGAATTAAAACGTCGCGGCTTCCGCTTCGTCGGCCCGACCACGGCATACGCGCTCATGCAGGCAACCGGAATGGTCGATGACCATCTGCAAGCCTGCTGGGTGCCGTCGCCACCACGCTAAAACAACGGAAAATATCTCGGCAAATCGGGTCCTGTACACGCGGCGACGGCGATAGGGAACAATAGGGGGGTGAATGTGCAGTTCGGTGTCGGGCGCTGCGAGCACGGCGCGTACCCGGCGCCGGTCAAGACCGCGAGGACGGGCCAGCTTGGTGGAGGGAGCACTCGATGGCGGCGATGAAGCCCCGGACCGGTGACGGTCCGCTGGAAGCGACCAAGGAGGGGCGCGGCATCGTGATGCGAGTACCACTCGAGGGCGGTGGTCGCCTTGTTGTCGAGTTGACCCCCGACGAAGCCGCGGCGCTCGGTGACGAACTCAAGGCCGTAACCAGCTGAACGCTCATCCGATGAGCCCACCCAACGGCTATCCGCACACCCGCCGGTAAATGTCCAACGTTGCCTCGGCGATCCGCGCCCAGGAGAATTCCGTGATGCGGCGCTGGCGCCCGGCCTGACCGTACTGCCGGGCCCGCTGCGGATCGGCGATCAGCATGTTGACCGCCTCAGCCAGCGTGGCCTGATAGCCGGCCGGGTCGGCGGCGTCGTAATGCACCAGCGAGCCGGTGACACCATCGCTGACCACCTCCGGTATGCCACCCACATCGGAAGCCACCACCGCGGTACCGCACGCCATCGCCTCCAGATTGACGATGCCTAACGGCTCATACACCGAAGGGCATACGGAAACGGTTGCTGCCGAAAGTAGTTCGCGAACCTTCTGAACGGGCAACATTTCCTGGATCCAGAACACGCCGGTGCGCCTCCGAGCCAGCTCCGCAACTGCGACGGCGATCTCAGCGGCGATCTGGTCGGTGTCCGGCGCACCGGCGCTCAGCACCAGCTGCACGTCCGGGTCAAACCGGTGAGCGGCCGCCACCAGGTGTGCCACACCTTTCTGCTGAGTGATCCGCCCGACGAACGCGGCGACGGGCCGGTCCGGATCGACCTGCAGGTCGGTGCGCAGCCATTCACCGGGCCGGACATGGCTCGGATACCACACCTCGGTGTCGATACCGCTGTGCACCACGTGCACTCGATCCGGCGCCAAGCCCGGATAGACCCGGAGGGCATTGTCGCGCATGGCGGAGCTGACCGCGATGACGGCGTCTGCGGCGATCATCGCGGTCTGTTCGGCCCACGACGACACCCGGTACCCACCGCCGAGTTGCTCGGCTTTCCACGGCCGCAGCGGTTCCAGCGAATGCGCGGTCAGCACCTGCGGTATGTCGTAGAGCAGCGTGGCCAACCGTCCGGCCACAGCGGTGTACCAGGTGTGGGAGTGCACGACGCTGGCCGAGCTGGCGGCGTTGGCCATCACCAGGTCGATCGACAACGTCGACAGTGCCGGGTTTGCCGCCCGCAGGGCCACATCCGGCTGATAGACCAATGCGTCGGCCCGAGGTGTGCCCATGCAGTGCACGTCGACCTGACACCATCGGCGCAGGTGCGCCACCAGTTCGGTGACATGCACACCGGCACCGCCGTAGACCTCGGGCGGATACTCCCGAGTCATCATCGCCACCCGCATACCCCGCACGGTAATCGCTGGGGCCATTGCAGCGCGCCGGATGTGGTCCGGGTACACCACCGCAACCGGCAATCGCTGCAATCCGACGGTCCACCTGGCAGGGCGTTGCGAGGGCCGATAGGTTTGGGCTATGAGGGAAGTGCCGCACGTGCTGGGCATCGTCCTGGCCGGTGGCGAAGGCAAGCGACTGTACCCGTTGACGGCTGACCGGGCCAAGCCGGCTGTTCCGTTCGGCGGCGCATACCGGCTGATCGACTTTGTGCTGTCCAACATGGTCAATGCCCGCTTGTTGAGAATCTGTGTGCTGACTCAGTACAAGTCGCATTCGCTGGACCGGCACATCTCACAGAACTGGCGGTTGAGCGGCCTGGCGGGGGAATACATCACCCCGGTACCGGCGCAGCAGCGGCTGGGTCCGCGTTGGTACACCGGGTCTGCCGACGCGATTTATCAGTCGCTCAACCTGATTTTCGACGAGGATCCGGAGTACATCGTGGTGTTCGGTGCCGACCATGTGTACCGGATGGATCCCGGGCAGATGGTGCGTTTTCATATCAGCAGCGGCGCCGGGGCCACAGTGGCCGGTGTCCGGGTGCCGCGCGCGGAGGCCACCTCGTTTGGCTGCCTGGACGCCGACGAGTCGGGCCGGATCCGCAGTTTCATCGAGAAGCCGACGAACCCGCCGGGCATCCCCGACGACCCGGAAACCACCTACGTCTCGATGGGCAACTACGTCTTCACCACCAAAGTGCTGGTTGACGCCATCCGGGCCGACGCCGACGACGACCATTCCGACCACGACATGGGCGGTGACATCATGCCGCGCCTGGTGTCGGACGGGATGGCCGCGGTCTACAACTTCTCCGATAACGAAGTTCCGGGCGCCACCGACCGTGACCGCGGCTACTGGCGTGACGTCGGAACCCTGGACGCCTTTTACGACGCCCATATGGACTTGGTGTCGGCACATCCGATCTTCAACCTGTACAACAAACGCTGGCCGATTCACGGCGCGACCGAGAACCTGGCCCCGGCCAAGTTCGTCAACGGTGGATCGGCGCAGGAATCGGTGGTGGGTGCCGGCAGCGTCATCTCCGCCGGTTCGGTGCGGCACTCGGTGTTGTCGTCCAACGTCGTCATCGATGACGGCGCGATCGTGGAGGATAGCGTCATCATGCCGGGCACCCGGGTGGGCCGCGGCGCAGTGGTCCGGCACGCAATTCTGGACAAGAACGTTGTGGTCGGGCCCGGCGAGATGATCGGGGTGGATCTGGAAAAGGACCGGGAACGCTTCGCGATCAGCGCCGGCGGCGTCGTCGCGGTGGGCAAGGGCGTCTGGATTTAGGACCGCGAGCAGACGCAAACGTCCCCTGAATCCGGCCGCAAAAGGGCTGTTGCGAAATTGGTAGTTAGTTAGTCAGGCTACTGGTTTTGGGGTGGTGTTGTGGGCATGTCTTGCTTGGTCTGAGGTCGGTGGTCGACGAAAATTGGTTGGTGGCCAAGGGATATCGTCCGGTGGATCGCGATCAGCAGTTTTTGATGCCGGCCAGTGTGCGGGGGTGGTTGGCGCCTGATGATCCGGTGTGGCTGGTGATCAGTGCAGTCAAGGGCTTGGACACCGCTGTTTTGGACGCTAAGCGGTGTGTCGGAACGCCGCCGCATTTGCCACCATCATGGACAAGACAGTCGCCGCCGGTGCGCTCATCGACACGCGCCGGCCGCGACCGGCCGAGGCATCAGCTGAAATCGGAACGGTACTAGCCGATGCCGGCTATCTGAGCAACGCCAACCTCACAGCACCTGGACCCGACCGGCTGATCGCCGTCGGCAAAAGCCGTGACCTGGCCATGGCCGCCCGCCAAGAGCCAGCCACCGGACCGCCTCCACCGGATGCATCCCCGATCGAGGCGATGGCGCACCGATTGCATACCCCCGAAGGCCACAACCTCTACGAGCAACGCAGCCACATCCCCGAAACTCCGTTCGCCCATGCCAACCACAACCTCGGATTCCGGCGCTTCACCAGCCGCGGAATCGACAGGGCTGCAGCTGAGTTCAGCTTTCACGCCCTGGTAGACAACCTCTTCAAAGCCATCGGGGCCGCAGCCCTCGCCCCAGCCACCGGTAACCGGATAACCTGTGGCTAACTAGCCGTAGAAGGGTCCTTTTGTGTCTGCTTGCCCGGTTTACCAGACCCGGGGCAGCAGCCGGTAACGCACTCGTTGGGTGTACTCCCGATACCCGTCCAGTTCATCGGCGAGCAACTGTTCCTCGTCGCGGATGCGCACCACGAGCACGATCACACCGGGAACGACGAACACCAATCCCCAGTACGAGCCGAGGGCGAGCGGGATACCCACCATCATGACCACGGCCGCGGCGTACATCGGGTGACGGACTATCCCGTAGAACCCGGTGGACACCACCGGTTGCCGGTCTTCGACGGTGATAGTGGCTGCCGCATAACTGTTCTGGATGACCACCAGCATGCTGAGGCTCAGCCCGATCGCTACCAGTGCGTCACCGAGCACGCAGATCGCCGTCGGTACCGACGACCACCCGAAGCGATGGTCCAGAGTGCTGCCGACGATCATCGCCGCCATCGAGGCGAACGAAATGGAGACGGCGATTTTCTGGATGATTCTGGCCTCTGCGAATGGCCCGGCACGCATCCGCCGTTTGAGTGCAGCCGGATCGGTTCGCACCAAGTAAATGGTGGGAATCCACGTCGAGAGGGCGAAGACGACGAGAAACACCCACCCCTGCCAGTAGCCGAACGTGCCCGCGGGTACAAACAGGAGCACGACAAACAGGGCCGTTCCGAGAACACTCGATACGACCAGTCTGACAATCGTTTTCACAGCGGTCACCCGGACGTGACGCGGACGCGGTGCAGCTGCTCACTCGCCGTCGAGGCCGAAGACCCGTTCGGCGTTGCGGTGCAGGTAATCAGCCTGAGCATCCGCACCGAGACCGAGTTCGTCCAGGCCGGCGAGAGCGTGATCGTGACTGATCATCGGATAGTTGGTGCCGAACAACACCTTGCGTTGCCCGGTCCCGGTTTTCATGAACCTGATGAGCTCAGGCGGCAGCCGTTTTGTGGTGTAGGCCGAGGTGTCGATGTAGACGTTCTCATGCTTGCGGGCGACGGCAACCATCTCTTCGGTCCACGGGTAGCCGACATGCCCACATACGATGACGAGTTCCGGGAAATCCAGCGCCACCTGGTCGATGTAGGGGATCGGCCGCCCCACTTCGGAAGGCCGCAGCGGGCCGGTATGGCCGACCTGGGTACAGAACGGAACGCCCAACTGCACACACTCGGCGAACAGCGGATAGTAGCGCCGGTCGGTGGGGGCGGCGTTCCATAACCAGGGCACTACCCGCAGGCCTACGAACCCGTCATCGCGCACCCGCCGTCGCAGCTCGCGGACCGCCTCCATCGGACGATCCAGGTCGACCGACGCCACGCCGGCAAACCGCTTCGGGTGCAAGCTGATCCATGCGCTGACCTCGTCGTTGGAAACCAGCTGACGACCGTTGGGTCCGCACCATGCGCTGAGCAGGCCGAGATCCACGGCTGCCGCATCCATGGCGGCCAGGGTGGCTTCGATGGGGATCTCGTCAACCGGCATCGCCCCGCCGGTCCAACGCCGCAGCGATGCAAGCATGTCGTCGGCAAGAAACCGCTGGGTGGGATGTTGCATCCACACGTCGATCTTCATCGCGCCCCAACTGTAGACGACGTTTGGTCGCCGCTAATCCCGAACGGCGGCAAGCAGGCCGTCGCCCAGCGGTATCAGCGCGGGAGTCAGGCGTTCGTCTTCGGCGATCAGCCGGGCCGCCTCGCGCACCGCCGTCACCTCGGCGTCGTGGGCCGCTGGGTCACCGGCCCGACCGCCCAGTGCCGACCGGTGCACCACCACAACGCCGCCGGAACGCAGCAACCGCACCGCTTCCAGCACGTAGTCGGGCTGGTCAATCGGGTCGGCGTCGATGAACACCAGATCGTATGACTCGTCGGCGAGCCGGGTCAGCACCTCTTGGGCCCGGCCGCTGATGAACCGGGTGCGCGACGGACCGATGCCGGCGTCGGCGAAAGCCTGCTTGGCGATCCGCTGATGCTCGGGCTCGACGTCGATCGTGGTCAAGACGCCGTCCTCACCCATGCCGGACAACAGCCACAGTCCGCTGACACCAGCCCCGGTGCCGACTTCAACCACCGCTTTGCCGCCGCTGAGCTTGCCGAGCAGGCTCAGCAGCGCGCCCACTGCCGGGCTGACCGCGGCCACGCCGACTTCCCCGGCGCGGTCTCGAGCCGCTGCCAGGATGGCATCTTCGGATATCGATCCCTCGGCGTGCGCGAGCAGGGCGTCGGCGCGGCTGGCCGGACCCGTCTGTCCGGGGGCGTCGTCGCTGCTAGCCATATCGGCAGCGTAGGTCGCGTCGGGTCGATGGGTGGGAGGCGCGCCCGATACCATCCGTCGGCAGCCGCCGACACCACATTCGGACCCGCCCGACGCGCCCGTATGGCGCGCGCCACATTCCGACCCGTCTGCGTAGCGAAAACCGCACTTCACCTTGGGTTCACAGTCAAGGTTCAGTGATGCCACAGAGCCGACACACCCCGATAAGCGACGGTAACGGCAGGAAAAGGGCCCGCAGCGCGACTGGGGAATACCCGCGGCGCGTTACGCGCTCTAGGGGGCGATGCGCTGCCAGCGGCCGCCGGCAGCACTGATTTGGAGGACGTGACGATAACCACCGTGATGACGCCGGTAACGATGTCGCACCCGGGGTCGCATCCGGACCGCTACCGGGACGCCGACTGGGTCGAACCTTCGGACCAATTAGAGGGCACCGCGATCTTCGATGCCACCGGGGACGCGGATGCCATGCCGACGTGGGACGAACTGGTCCGCCAACACGCCGACCGGGTGTACCGGCTGGCATACCGACTCTCCGGCAACCAGCACGACGCAGAGGACCTGACGCAGGAGACGTTCATCCGGGTATTCCGTTCGGTGCATAACTACCAACCCGGCACTTTCGAGGGGTGGTTGCACCGCATCACCACCAACCTGTTCCTCGACATGGTCCGCCGGCGCGGTCGGATCCGGATGGAGTCGCTGCCCGAGGATTACGACCGGGTTCCGGCCGACGACCCCGATCCCGAGCAGATCTACCATGACGCGCGGCTGGATTCGGGACTGCAGGCGGCGCTCGACTCGTTGCCACCGGAGTTCCGCGCCGCGGTTGTGCTGTGCGATATCGAAGGTCTGTCCTACGAAGAGATCGGCGCCACACTCGGAGTGAAGCTCGGCACGGTGCGCAGCCGCATCCATCGGGGACGCCAGGCGCTGCGGGATTACCTGTCGACACAGTCGGATGAATCGGCCGCTTCAGACGCCTCCGGCGGCGTCACAGTGAGGTAAAGCGGTAACCTGAGCGCCGTGGGCGCCGGCTACGACGCGCTACATTCTAGGTAGCGGCGAACGGGCGTCGGTGTGAGTAATCGGAGAGGGGTCGGACGGTGGCGAACCGGGGACGTGTGTTCCGGCGCGCATTCTCCTGGCTGCCGGCTCAGTTCGCGTCGCAGAGCGATGCACCCGTTGGTGCACCACGCCAGTTCAGCTCCACCGAGCATTTGTCTGTCGAAGCGATCGCCGCATTCGTCGACGGTGAGTTGCGGATGAACGCGCATCTGCGCGCCGGTCACCACCTGTCCCTGTGCAGCGAGTGCGCCGCTGAGGTGGAGCTGCAGAGCCGTGCGCGGTCGGCGCTGCGGGACTCCCATCCGATCCGGATACCCAGCACGCTGCTTGGTACGCTCGCGCAGATCCCGGATTCCCCGATGGACGAACCACCCACACAGCTGTCCGGTCAATTCGCTGATGGCGAGCCGCAGGACCGGCGTAAACGCCGGTAAAGTGGATGCGACTCGTTGCCCGCGCCGCCAGGCGCGTGTGCTATAGCGCGCAGAAGAGGATGACGTGAGCTCCAATCAGGACACTTCCGCCCGTCACCGCCTGGCACCACGCCCCGTCTCCCGGCCCCCGGTGGATTCGGCATCCCAACAGGCATTTGGCCGGCCCGCCGGTGTTCAGGGTTCGTTCGTGCCGGCCAGTGTGCGACCCCAGAAATATCGCGACGAGGGCGAGTTCACTCCTCGCGTGCAAGCGGCCGACCCGGTGCTCAAGGAAGCGTTCGGGCGTCCGTTTGCCGGTGCGGCATCATTGCAGCGGCATCCGGCAGACGCCGGCGCCTTGGACCGGAACGGCGATCAGCCCGAACAGCCCGACGACCCCTGGCGTGACCCGGGCGCCGCCGCCGCTTTAGGCACTCCGGCGTTGGTTGCACCCAGGCCGCACGCCGCCGGCGCGGCGGGCGGCAAGCTCGGTGTGCGCGATGTGTTGTTCGGCGACCGGGTTTCTTACCGCGCGCTGGCCGCCCTGGCGGCAGTTGCGCTGGTGGTCGGGATGGCCGGCGGTTGGGTGGGGCGTAAGACGGCTGAAGTCGTCGAGGCGTTCACCACCTCCAAGGTGACGTTGTCCACCAAGGGCAACGCCGAAGAACCCGCCGGACGGTTCGCCAAGGTCGCCGCTGCGGTGGCCGGTTCGGTGGTTACCGTCGAGTCGGTCAGCGACGATCAAGGGATGCAAGGGTCCGGCCTGGTAGTCGACGGACGGGGTTACATCGTCACCAACAACCACGTCATCTCGGAAGCGGCCAATAATCCGAGCAAGTTCAAAACGACTGTGGTGTTCAACGATGGCAAAGAGGTACTGGCCAACCTGGTCGGCCGGGATCCGAAAACCGACCTGGCCGTACTCAAAGTGGACAACGTCGACAACCTGACCGTGGCCCGGCTCGGCGACTCCGACAAGATCCGGGTCGGAGACGAGGTTATTGCGGCCGGCGCCCCGTTGGGGCTGCGCAGCACGGTCACCCACGGCATCATCAGCGCGGTGCACCGGCCGGTGCGGACTCCGACACCGACTCCGTCATCGACGCAGTGCAGACCGACGCCTCGATCAACCACGGCAACTCCGGTGGCCCGTTGATCGACATGGACTCGCAGGTGGTCGGCATCAACACAGCCGGTAAGTCGCTGTCCGACAGCGCCAGTGGGCTGGGTTTCGCGATTCCGGTCAACGAGGTGAAGTCGGTATCTGAAACCCTGATCAAAGACGGCAAGATCGTTCACCCCACGCTGGGGGTGAGCGCCCGGTCGGTGAGTAACGCGATCGCATCCGGGGCGCAGATCGCGAACGTGAAAGTAGGCAGTCCGGCTGAGAAGGGCGGCATGCTGGAAAACGATGTGGTCGTCAAGGTTGGTGACCGGACGGTTGCCGATGCCAACGAGTTCGTCGTCGCCGTCCGCCAGTTGACCATCGGAAAGGACGCCCCGATCGAGGTGGTCCGCGACGGTCGGCAGGTCACCCTGGCGGTAACCCCGACCCCGGACGGGTAGATGTTCGCGAACGTCGGCTGGGGGGAGATGGTGGTGCTCGTGATGGTCGGGCTGGTGGTCCTCGGCCCCGAGCGGCTACCTGCCGCGATCCGATGGAGTGCCACCGCGTTACGCCAGGCACGTGACTACCTGAACAACACCGCCAGCCAGCTGCGCGAGGAGATCGGTCCGGACTTCGACGATCTACGTGCGCCGCTCAGTGAACTTCAGAAACTGCGCGGCATGACGCCGCGGGCGGCGCTGACCAAGCATCTGTTCGACGGAGACGATTCATTCGTGACCGCGGTCAGCCGATTGGCCGACGAACCGGGCGGCACCGGGTCACCCCGGAAAACGCCGTCAGTGAGCCCCATCGAAGCGCCGACACCATTCGACCGGGAAGCCACCTAGCTGGGCCTGACGCGGCCCGCTCACCGCTGGGTCTGGCCGGTGTCCAAACCTAACGACATACCGACCAGCCCGCGGCCGCGGGTCGCGATACCGTCGGCGATTCTGCGCAGCTCCTTGCCGGCGATCGAATCCGGTGACAGCACCACCGGTGTGCCCTCGTCGCCGGCAGTCACCATGGTGCTGTCGATCGGCACCTGCCCAAGTAGGGGCACTTCCCGGCCCATCGCGCGGGTCAGCTGCTCGGCGACCCGTTTGCCACCGCCCTCACCGAACAGGTGCATGGTGCTGCCGTCCGGCATGGCCAGCCCGGACATATTTTCCACCACGCCGTAGACCTGCTGACGCGTTTGCAGCCCGATCGCACCGGCTCGTTCGGCGACTTCCGCGGCGGCCAGCTGCGGGGTGGTCACGACCAGGATCTCCGCCGGCGGCACCAGCTGGGCCACCGAGATGGCGATATCACCGGTACCCGGCGGCAGGTCGAGCAGCAAAATATCCAGGTCGCCCCAGTACACGTCGGCGAGAAACTGCTGCAGCGCCCGATGCAGTAGCGGTCCTCGCCACACCACCGGGGTATTGCCCTTGGTGAACATCGCGATCGAGATCACCCGTACGTCGTAGCCGATCGGCGGCATGATCATCGATTCCACTTGGGTCGGCAGCGCGGTGACACCCATCATCCGTGGTACCGAGTGGCCATAGATGTCGGCATCGAGCACCCCGACCGACAGACCGCGGGCCGCCAGCGCGACGGCCAGGTTTACCGTCACACTGGATTTGCCCACCCCACCCTTGCCCGATGCAATGGCATACACCTTGGTCAGTGAGCCCGGCTGGGCGAACGGAATGACGGGCTCTTTGTTGTCGCCGCGCAATTGCTTGCGCAGTTCCGCGCGTTGTTCGTCGCTGAACACGTCCAAGCTCACCTTGACTGCACCGACTTCGGGCACGTCGTTGACCGCCTGGGTGACCATGTTGGTGATCTCGGATTTCATCGGACAGCCAGCGATTGTCAGGTAGATCGTGACGTGCACGCTGTGGTCGGGGGCGATCTCGATGCTTTTGACCATGCCCAGCTCGGTGAGCGGGCGTCGAATGTCGGGATCCAGCACCGTACCGAGCGCCGCGTAGATCTTGTTGTGCAGACCGCTGGTGTCCTCGTGTGTTTGAGACATCACAGTCGAGTCTAGGGGAGCGACCGGAAGCGCTGAACTGTGATCTTGGTTAGTTCGTCTGACCCAGGATCGGTGCGTTCGCCGACGGTGCGCTCGGCGGTGGAGCGGCGAGCGGCGGCATCGGCGCCGGAGGGGGCGGCGGCACCGCCGGCGCGTCCGGTGGCGGTGCCGGCGGTACGGCGTAGGGCGGCATGGGTGCGCCGGCCGGTGGCGGTGCCGGCGGTACGGCGTAGGGCGGCATGGGTGCCGATGGCGCGGCCTGTGGCTCCAGACAGATCAGACCACAGGTCGGCGCGGGTTTGGGCGCGGGGCGCATCCACGACGGCAACCACGGAAACCCTTGCTGCTGTTGGCTGCTGGCGCTGGGTTCGCTCAGATCGATCAGCGTCATATTCGCCAGCGGGTCGTTCGACGCTAGTCCGTGTGCGTTGAGCGGCGATCCCGGTCCAAGACCGGCTTCGGCTTCCAGGTGGGCGTCGCCGAGCGGTGGTGGCGGCCCGACCATCGGCGGCAGGTCCACTGGAGCCACACCGGTGGCGTACGCCGCGGCCCACCCCAACACGTTGCGGGCATACGGCATCGAGTTGTTGTAGCGCAGGATGGCGCTCATCACGTTCGACTGGTCTCGCAGGTTCAGCCCGCCACTGCACAAGTAGCGTGCCGCAGACAAGGTGGAGTCGTACAGGTTTTGCGGGTCTGCCTTGCCGTCGCCGTCGCCGTCGGCGGCATACCGCGACCAAGTGCCGGGCAAGAACTGCATCGGTCCCATCGCCCGCGCGTAGATGATCCGCTCCGGAGTGCTGCTCTGGACGATGACCTCGTTGCCGGGCAGCGAGCCGTCCAGTGTCGGACCGTAAATCGGCTGCAGCGCGGTGCCGCGGGCATCGGTAGCCCCACCGTTGGCGTGCATCGATTCGATCCGACCGATCCCGGCCAACAGGTTCCAACTGATGCCACACTCCGGGTTGGTCTCGTTCATTTTCTGTTCGGCATTGCGGTACGCCGACAGCGCCATGGCAGGGATTTGCAGCCGGCCGGGTGTGTACACCACCGCTGCCGGCGGCGGAGCTGATAGCGACGCCGCCGCGACGTGCACGCTGCTGGGCGGGCGTTCGACAGCGACGACGGCCGGCCCGGCGGAGTGACCTGGGGCAGGGGCGATAACGGCCAGCGGGGTGACCGCGGCATCGCGCAACGGCGGAGTGGCGGCCGGGGATCGCGGCGTCGCGCCGACCGCGCCGGCGAACACCAGCGGAGTGATCACGGCCAGCCCGAACACCGGTGTCCGCGTCACCCGGGCCATCCGTCGCCGCCTAGTGGAGCGGGTCTGGTCGACGCCCGCGCCGCCGCCCCCTGTCTGCACCGGTTCGCCCCCAGTTGTCGGCTGTGGTGAGTCCGCATCCGTCTTTCGACCGCATGGGCTTCGTGAACGAGGTCACCATAACCTAAGCCGGTCGGTTCAGTGGCGGTTATCGGCGACCGCGTGGTCAGCCCGATCTGGTGGGTTGGCGGTCTACTTCCCCCGGATCGGTCGAGCCGCTGTCCGGGTTGCGGACCGGCAACTCGGCCAGCAGTTCACGCAGGCTGTTCAACTCGTGATGCAGGTAGTCACGGGTAACCACCTCGCCAACGGTGAGCCGCAATGCAGCCAACTCGCGAGCTAGGTATTCGGTGTCGGCTTTGGTCTGCTCGGCGCGGCGCCGGTCTTCTTCGAGACTGACCCGGTCTCGGTTCTCCTGGCGGTTCTGGGCCAGCAGGATCAGCGGTGCCGCGTAGGCGGCCTGGGTGGAAAACGCGAGATTCAACAAGATGAACGGATACGGATCCCAGCGCAAGCTGGCCGCGTACACGTTCAGCACGATCCAGGCCGCCACCAACACGGTCTGAATGGCCAGGTAGCGGCCGGTGCCGAAGAACCGGGCCACCGACTCGGTGATCTGGCCTAACGCCTCGGGGTCCACGCGCGGGGTGTGCATTCGCGACGTGCGCGGAGTGTACAGCCGTTGCCATCCTGAGCGATCGGTCATAGTGCCCTCCCCGAAGGCCTCCCGGCGGCGTCCAGTTCCGGCTCGTCGATGGCCGCCCGCCAGTCCGGCGGCAGTAAATGGTCTAAGACGTCGTCGACTGTCACCGCGCCCAGCAGATGGTTCTGCTCATCGAGCACCGGCCCACAGACCAAGTTGTAAGCAGCAAAGTAGCGGGCCAGCGCGGCCAGCGACACTTCCGGGCTCAGCCCGGGCAAGTCGGTGTCGATGACCCCGCCGACCAGGGCAGCCGGCGGTTCGCGCAACAACCGCTGCAGCGGCACACAACCCAGGTAACGGCCGGTGGGCGTGGCCGTTGGCGGGCGGGCCACGAACACCAGCGACGACAACGCCGTCGTCAGGTCTGGGTCGCGCACCCGGGCCAGCGCCTCGGCCACCGACGCATCGGCGGTCAACACCACCGGGTTGGACGTCATCAAGCCGCCAGCGGTGTCGGGCGAGTGTTTCAGCAGCCGGCGCACCGGGTCGGATTCGTCGGGATTCATCCGGGCTAGCAGCGCCTCGGCTTCGCCGGGGCTCATCGCACCGAGCAGGTCGGCGGCATCGTCTGGATCCATTTCCTCCAGCACGTCCGCCGCCCGTTCGATGCCCAGTTGGCCCAGCACCTCCGCCTGCTCGGTGACCGACAGCTCCTGCAAAATGTCGGCCAGCCGGGCGTTGTCCAGTGCCTTGATCACCTCATAGCGACGCTTTGGCGGCAGATCCCGGATGGCGTCGGCGACCTCGATGGGCCGCCACCCTTCGAATTGGTGCAGCAACTGGGCCACCGCTTGACCGGGCAACGCCAGCGCCGACGGCGTGAGGCCCTGCACATTGTGCCAATCGACGATCTGCACGCTGCCCCGTCGGCCCAGGCGCCGCGGGCTGCGAACCGCAACTCGGGTCACCAGCCAGTCGCGGGTGCGGGTCTGTTCGATACCCAGATCGGTGATCACCACGTCGATGCCGGCCAACTCCGGCAACTCTGGGTCGTTGACCCGCACTTTGGTGTCGAGCACTTGCCCGAGCACCAGCACTTCGCCGGGCCGCTGGGTGAACCGGCGCAGCGACACACTTCCGGTGTTGAGCGTCACCGCGTTGGGCTCGATGGCGGCGACCCGCAGAATCGGTACGAAAATCCGTCTGCGCGACGGTAGCTCAACCACCAGGCCCAGCACGCGGGGTTGCTGGCGGACGATGCTGATGCTGATCACCACATCGCGGACCCGCCCGAAGGATTCGCCGAACGGGCCGAGCACGAGCATCCGGGCTAGTCGGGCCGCGTACACCCGGGGGATCGACACCATGCTTGAAAGGGTAGAAGTGATTAGGTGACCAACGCATATCGCCCCCGACGAACCTGCCTGTCGGTTCCGGGCAGCAGCCAGAAAATGATCGACAAGGCCAAGGGGCTGCCTGCCGACCAGATTTTTCTGGACCTTGAGGATGCTGTTGCGCCGGCAGCCAAGGCCGAGGCCCGGTCTCGGGTGGCAGCTGCGCTGACCGCACCGGGCTGGGGCGGGCAACTGCGGGCAGTGCGGGTCAACGACTGGACCACGCCGTGGACCCACGCCGACGTCATCGAGGTGGTGTCGGCGGTCGGCGCGACACCGACCGCCAAGCTCGACGTGCTGGTATTGCCTAAAGTCACCGACGCGTCACATGTCCAGGCGCTCCATCTGCTGCTGACCCAACTGGAGAGCGCCCACGGCTTACCGGCGGGGCGGATCGGCCTCGACGTCCAGATTGAAAACGCGGCTGGCCTGACGAACATCGACGCGATCGCCGCCGCCCCCCGGGTGCAGGCCTTGGTCTTGGGGCCCGCCGATCTGATGGCCAGCTTGAACATGCGCACCCTGGTCGTCGGTGAACAACCGGAGGGCTACCAGGAGGGCGACGCTTACCACCACGTGCTGATGACGATCCTGGTTGCCGCGCGAACCCACGGCGTGGCCGCCATCGACGGGCCCTACCTCAAAATCCGCGACGTCGAGGCATTCCGGCGGGTAGCCGGACGTTCGGCGGCGTTGGGCTACGACGGCAAGTGGGTGCTGCACCCCGACCAGATCGCGGCCGGCAACGAGATCTTCAGCCCCCGTCAAGCCGAGTACGACCGCGCCGAGCTGATCTTGGAGGCCTACGCATGGCATACCTCACAAGCCGGCGGAGCCCGCGGTGCGGTGATGCTCGACGACGAGATGCTCGACGAGGCCAGCCGCAAGATGGCGCTGGTGATCGCGACAAAAGGTCGAGCAGCTGGCATGCGGCGATTGTCCGAGCCGTTCACGCCGCCGCATTGAGCCGGCCGGTGTCAGGAGACACTTTTCACGGCCACGGCAACGAACAGGAAGAACAGCACCACCAACAGCACCAGGACGACGGTGCCCACCACGATCCCGCCGATGGCCAGCTCTCGGCCGCTTTGGCCGGTCTGCTTGACCTGAGCGAGTGCGACGATGCCGAGCACAATGCCGACGATCGGGATCACGGCGCCGATCGAGCACAACAGGGTCAACGGAATCCCCAGCGGAATCCCCAGCACCGACGTCACCAGCGATGCAACCGCGAGACCGTTGGTGCCGGGTGGCCGGGCGGCATGGTAGGGACCCCCGTAGTAGTAACCGCTCGGGTAGCCGGGCGTCGGCGCGGGTCCGGGCCCATACGGCGGGAGATAACCGTGCGGCGGGTAGCCCGGCGGATAGGCCGGGTAGTCGATCGGTGGATACGGATTGTCCGGCGGCGGTGACGACGGCAGGCCGCCCGGCGGGTGAAACGGCTGGCTCGGATCGGTCATGAACTACTGCACGACGGAAATCGTGACGATTAATCCGATCACCAAGGTGATAGCGCCGGCCGCGATACCGGCAACCGCCAAACCGTAGCCTTCGGCTCCTGTTCGCCGGACCTGGTTGAGCGCCACCACACCCAATGCGATACCGATGATCGACAGCGGCCAGGCCAAAACCCCGATGATCGACACCACCAGCGAGGCGATCGCCAGCCGGTTCGTCTGCGGACGCGGCCGACCGTAGCCACCCGAATACGGCGCGCCGTAACCAAACGATGGGTAACCCACCGGCGGCCCGTACCCCGGCGGCGGGTAGCCGGCCGGCGGCCCGAATGGCGGATACCCGGCCGGCCCGCCCACAGCTGGATATCCCGGCGGTGGGAGCGGGGCCGGGTCGAAACCGGAAGCGCTCGGATAGCCTTGCGGCGGGTATCCGGGCGGTGGTGCCGGCGGGCTTTCCGAACTCGGCGGATACGCCGGGGTGCTCCAGCCGTGCTGTCCCGCGGACGGATCCGCCCAGGGCCGGTCGGCGCCACCTTGGGCGTTTCCGCCGGAATCGCCGCCGGGAACTGTCATGCTGTTCAACCTAGCGGATGTGCTGGTGGCGGGTGGTCTGCGAGCGATCGGGGCGCTGTCGGGGCACCAACCGACGGCGCGGCGCGTTGAGCCAACTGAGTCGATTTACCGCCCGACTGAGAGCGAGCACCGATGACCAGCCCTTTTCACCCGGAGCAAACACCTGGCAGCCCGACTGCGAGGCGTCGTGGTCCGGTGCGCCTGCCGACCCCGCCTACCGGCTGGCCGATCGGGTCGTACCCCACCTACGCCGAGGCGCAGCGTGCCGTTGACTACCTCTCCGCTCAGCAGTTTCCGGTGCATCAGGTAACCATCGTCGGTGTCGACCTGATGCAGGTCGAACGGGTCACCGGTCGGCTCACCTGGCCGAAGGTGCTCGGCGGCGGGGTGCTGACCGGGGCTTGGCTGGGACTGTTCATCGGTCTGGTGCTCGGCATTTTCAGTCCCGAACCCACCCAGGCGTTGCTGACCGGTCTGGTCGCCGGCGTGTTCTTCGGGCTGATCACGTCGTCGGTCCCGTACTCGATGGCCCGTGGCACAAGGGATTTCAGTTCGACAATGCAATTGGTGGCCGGGCGTTACGACGTGCTGTGCGATCCACAGAGCGCCGAACAGGGCCGGGATCTGCTGGCCCGGCTGACCCTGTAACGGCACACCGACGGTTAGACGCCAGCGCCGGCGGTTACGTTCTGACCGGAAACAAACCTCACGGACGAGAGGCGGGTGTCGTGGCGAGTCGTCGCGGGAGCACACGTCGGCTGGCTGCGGTTGCGCTTGCGACGATGACGACTGCCGCGCTCACGATGGCCTGCACCCCGACGACCAACGGCGTGGTGGTCAGCCTGTACACCCCGGCCAACGATGCAGCCACGTTCTCCGTGCTGGCGAAACGTTGTACCGAGCAGATGGGCGGCCGGTTCGCCATCGAGCACTTCAGCCTGCCGAAGAGCCCAGATGATCAGCGTCTGCAACTTGCGCGCCGACTCACCGGCAATGACCGCACGCTGGACGTAATGGCGATGGACGTGATCTGGACCGCAGAGTTCGCCGATGCGGGCTGGGTCTTGCCGCTGTCCGGCGACCCGGCCGGGCAGGCGGAAGCCGACGCCGCCCACGACACCCTGCCCGGTCCGCTGGCCACCGCGACCTGGCGGAACCGGCTCTATGCCGCACCGGTCACCACCAACACGCAATTGCTCTGGTACCGCGCAGATCTGATGAGCACGCCGCCGACGACGTGGGCAGCGATGGTGGCGGAAGCGACCCGCTTGCACACCGCGGGTGAGCCCAGCTGGATCGGCGTGCAGGGCAAACAAGACGAGGGCCTGGTGGTGTGGTTCAACACCCTGCTGGTCAGCGCAGGCGGACGGGTGCTCTCCGACGACGGCGAGGCCGTCACCCTCACCGATACGCCGCAGCATCGAGCGGCGACGGTGCAGGCACTGCAGATCATGAAGTCGGTCGCCACCGCGCCGGGCGCCGACCCGTCGATAACCGAAACCGATGCGAGCACCGCACGCTTGGCCGTGGAGCAGGGCCAGGCGGCGCTCGAGGTGAACTGGCCTTACGTGTTGGCCTCGATGCTGGAGAACGCCGTCAAGGGCGGGGTGAGCTTCCTTCCCCTGAACGAGCGCCCCGACCTGGCCGGCAGCATCAACAACGTCGGCGCATTCGCTCCGACCGACCAGCAGTTCAACGATGCCTACCAGGCCAGCAAGAAAGTGTTCGGCTTCGCCCCGTACCCGTCGGTTCAGCCGGGGCGCCCAGCAAAGTCGACATTGGGTGGTCTGAACCTGGCGGTGGCGAAAACCACCCGGCATAAGGCAGAGGCGTTCGAGGCGATCCGGTGTTTACGTGACGCGGCCAACCAGAAGTACATCTCGCTGGAAGGTGGCCTGCCCGCGGTGCGGACCTCGGTGTACTCCGACCGGCAATTCCAGGCCAAGTACCCGATGTATGGCATCATTCGCCAACAACTCACCGACGCCGCAGTGCGGCCGGCCACACCGGTCTATCAAGCGGTGTCCATCCGGATAGCGGCGACCCTGGCACCGATCACCAGGATCGATCCGGAGCGCACCGCCGACGAACTCACCGAGCAGGTACAAAAGGCCATCGACGGGAAGGGACTCATCCCGTGAGCGGGCCCGCCGTCAGCGTCGCAACCACCGGGCACACCGACGACGTCAGAGCGCAGCGGCGGCTGGCGTTTCTGCTGATCGCCCCAGCCGTGGTCCTGATGCTGGCGGTCACGGCTTATCCGGTGGGTTACGCGGTGTGGTTGAGCTTGCTGCGCTATAACCTGGCCACTCCGGCCGACACCACGTTTGTCGGACTGTCCAATTACCAGACCACCTTGACCGATTCCTACTGGTGGACTGCGCTCGCGGTGACTGCGGTGATTACCGCTGTCTCGGTGTCGATCGAGTTCGTCCTGGGCATGTCGCTGGCGCTGGTGATGCACCGCAGTATGTTCGCCAAGGGCATGGTGCGCACAGTGGTATTGATCCCTTACGGCATCGTCACGGTCGCCGCGGCATACAGCTGGTACTACGCGTGGACGCCGGGCACCGGGTATCTGGCTAATCTGCTGCCACACGGCAGCGCCCCGCTGGCACAACAAGTTCCGGCACTGGCCATTGTGATCATGGCGGAGGTGTGGAAGACGACGCCGTTCATGGCGCTACTGTTGCTCGCCGGACTGGCATTGGTGCCCGACGACCTGCTGAAAGCCGCACAGGTTGACGGCGCCGGCCCCTGGCGACGACTGGTCAAGGTGATCCTGCCGATGATCAAGCCGGCCATCCTGGTGGCACTGCTGTTCCGCACGCTGGACGCGTTCCGGATCTTCGACAACATCTTCGTGCTCACCGGCGGGTCGAACGACACCTCGTCGGTGTCGATGCTGACCTACAACAACCTGATCCGAGGGCTGAACCTCGGGATCGGGTCCACGATGGCGGTGCTGATCTTCGTCACCATCGCGATCATCGCGTTCATATTCGTGAAGCTCTTCGGCGCCGCGGCGCCGGGACAGGGAGATGCCCGATGAGCGCCGGCGCCGAGACCACCAAGCGCAAGCTCTACTGGGGCGTGGTCAACGTCGTGGTCCTGCTCTACGCGTTCATCCCGGTGGTCTGGATCATCTCGCTGTCGTTGAAGAAGGACGTCAACGACGGGGGTTTCCTGCCCCAGGAGGGCACCACCTGGGACGCCTACGCGAAGATCTTCGACAACGACGACTTCATCCGGGCGCTGATCAACTCGATCGGGATCTGCGTGATCTCGACGTTCGTGGCGCTGATCTTCGGCACCATGGCCGCCTACGCGATCGCCCGGCTGGACTTCCCCGGCAAGCGCACCATCGTCGCGGTGAGCCTGCTGATCTCGATGTTCCCGCAGATCGCCCTTGTGACGCCGCTGTTCCGGATCGAGACCACGATCGGGATCTTCGACACCTGGATCGGGCTGATCCTGCCCTACATCACCTTCGCGCTGCCGCTGAGCATCTACACCCTCTCGGCGTTCTTCCGGGAGATCCCCTGGGAGCTGGAGAAGGCGGCGAAGATGGACGGCGCCACCCCGTTCCAGGCGTTCCGGAAGGTGATCGCCCCGCTCGCCGCGCCCGGCGTCTTCACCACGGCGATCCTGGTCTTCATCGTCTGCTGGAACGACTTCCTGTTCGCCATCTCGCTGACGTCGACCAACGAGGCCCGCACGGTCCCCGCCGCGATGTCCTACTTCACCGGCGCGACGACGTTCGAGAAGCCCACCGCGGCGATCGCCGCCGCCGCCGTCATCATCACCATCCCCATCGTCTTG